>CBFGPN010000186.1:0-7568 GCA_965650675.1 uncultured Cellvibrio sp. | reverse complement strand
CTTTTCTATATTATTGGGTTATGCCTATTGGGTTCATTATGCAGTTGTAACAAGAAATTTAACTCAACTACTTGTTTTGATAATAATTAATATTATTCCATTTATGAATCCTATTTCTGCAATAATTTTATTTTTGGTTAGATCCAGAATAAAAAGAGAAGTTGGCAGCTTGTAGTTTATTGTTTAATAAGAAATTACGTCTATGTTTAGTGCTGTGCCTAAAAGAAATTTTCGAAGACAAAATTTTTTTTGAATAGTAAGTGCGGCGCCACTATTTTGTTAGCAGTGCAGTTTCCTCAATAAATTAGAGATAAAATATCGGATTGCGATGGTATGCAATCTGTAATTTTTTCTGTCGCAAAAGTAATTTTAATCTTGATAATTTATCTGCCACAACGGTAGTAAATTCTATCTTTAATTTTTAAAGCAAGAAATGTTGTTGGCTACTTCACTAACAGGAGCTTTAACATGTTAATTAAAAAAATTGCTATAGGTTCTTTATTGTTAATGTCAGTTTCTGCTGCATTTGCCTATCCTCGTCATGATCCCAACGTTTATGACAAAGGAAATCTTTGGTCCATTACATTTCATGATGATGATTCCGTTGCGCATAATCAGTGGGCTACACAGCGCATTTGTTTTCTGCCTTATTCCGCGCCATTAGCAGGACAAACACAAATAAAAGGAACCTGGTATTCAACAACTTATCCCAATTGGCATGGTCATTATCGACAAGAAGGTGACAGTGTAAAAATGGTAGGGAATTTTTGGAGTGGTAAAGGTAATGACAGTATGGAGTGGGATATTGTCACTTCATCTCCCCACACAGGTTTGGGCGTTAAATTAAATACTTTGGGTGCTGGTCATTGGAGTGAGTGGGGTGATAATGGCCGCCTTGGGCCGGTTTATGGGTTTGGTAATGCAGTATTCCAGCGTGTTGGATATTGCAAAGTTTTTTCCACTTCGCTTGATGTCGATATTGGTATTAAAGCACGCCTGCTTTCTAACGGACGTGAGGCTGAATATCCACAACAATTGGATCAGCTGCCATTGGAAGGTGCGAGTGAATTGGAAGAGCTGTTCGAAAAATAAAATAGAGATGTCATTTTCTATTTGAAACCCTGATCCTGAAAGGTCAGGGTTTCTTAATTAATCAAGTTAAGTAGTTGATTTTCGTAATCGGCAGCAGGGATTTCGTTGTCATTGATTAATTCAATACGGCTATCACTAAGATCGTCGATTTCCAGCATAGCCGGATTAACACTCAGAACACCATTTTCAGCATTGAACATATAAACTCCCTGATCAGTATTCATAACTGCTTTTGCACGCAGTACATCCAAACCTGTTATCCAGCCGAATAGTTGGTTAAAGTTAAATTGTTTTTGCGGTTTGAATAACCAGCCGCAAGAAAAAAATCCCTGGCTTTGATTTTCACGGCGTAAAAAATCCTGATCCACATCAAGCTGTATTTTATTATTATAAATTTCACGTTTTGGATTTAAATTGTTTTTGTGAAGATTAGGGGAATACAATTTCGCTTCTTGTCGTTCCAAATTCAATAGTGTTGGATCTATCTGACCTTGTGTAGTAAAAGCCCAGACTTTTTTCGGTGGATTGGATAATTGCAACAGCTTGTGGAAATCTTCGCGGTTATCATCATTTGCCAAATCATTTTTATTGGCGATTAATACATCGGAAACAGCAATTTGATCCAGAAATATTTCATTTTCGGTATAGCGTGCATCTTGCAATTTTCGCGAATCGAGCAGGGTAATGGTTGCACGTAAATCCAATACCTCGCGGTAATTTTCACCCGTTAGCGCACTAATAATATCGGCAGGATGACCAAGCCCTGTGGGTTCAATAAGAATTCGGTCAGGGTGGGTTTTGTTGATCAGCATGTTTAATGCGATTTTCATAGGCAGATCAGCAACACAACAAATACAACCGCCGGGCACTTCGCGAACTTGTGCGTTAGTGTCCTGCAAAATAGCGCCGTCAATTCCAATTTCACCAAATTCGTTTACCAGTATTGACCAACGTTCTGTTGCTGGTTTGTTGGCGAGCAGATGCCGAATGGCAGTTGTTTTACCCACACCCAAAAACCCGGTGATAATATTGGTGGGAATCAGTTTTTCTTTTTTGTCAGGAGGGGAGCTGATTTGCATAAACTCTATTCATTTGTCAGTGATTTTTAATTTGGTTTTTTAAAAGGTTGCCAGTTTAATTTATTCTTTCTCCATTTCGAATCCTGATAACCCGACCCTGTGCAAAATATACATGTTTCCACAATCCACCGCTTTCTGATTTGTAACTCCAGATATCAACTTGATCGCAGCTTTCAACTATAACTTCTTTGCCTTCTAAATCGCGGGTTCTACGTGTTACAGGTTCGCAATAAGAGTCCGTTATTTCCGGTGAACCACAGATACTACTGGTGTCAGCTTTGGTATCGCCTATGTCAACCAATTTGCCTTCGCATCTGAGAGAATCGGCCAGAGCCATATGACTCAATAAACTCAGGGATGATATTAAACAAAACACTGAAATGGATTTTTTCATGGAAAATTTTCCTTGGAGGCTGGGATTCGTCCGCATATTCCTGACAAATTGCTGAATTGTCGCTGAATAGTTTTGAAAGCTGTTTGGATTCTATCTACCAACTGGCTATAATCGCGTGCTTCTTTTTATTGCTGTTGAGGCTCCGCCATGTTGAGAATCGCCGAAGAAGCGCTCACCTTTGATGATGTGTTACTTGTCCCCGGTTATTCGGAAGTCATTCCGAAAGATGTTTCCCTGAGAACCCAGCTGACCCGCAAGATTCAACTGAATATTCCCCTGATTTCAGCGGCAATGGATACAGTGACCGAATCACGCTTGGCTATTGCCATGGCACAGGAAGGCGGGATTGGCATCATCCACAAGAATATGACCATCGAACAACAAGCCGCTGAAGTACGAGCTGTGAAAAAGTTCGAAGCCGGTGTGGTGAAAGACCCGATCACGATTGAGTCCACGGCAACTATTCGCGATTTGATCGCATTAACACGCAAAAATAACATCTCCGGTGTTCCGGTTCTGGAAAATGGCGATCTGGTCGGGATAGTCACTGGTCGCGATGTGCGTTTTGAAAAGAATCTGGATGCCAGTGTCTCCAGCATCATGACCCCCAAAGCCCAGCTGGTTACTGTCAAAGAAGGCTTTACGCCGGAAGAAGTGCGTGACCTACTGCATAAACACCGCATCGAAAAAGTCTTGTTGGTGGATGATAAATTCAACTTGCTTGGTTTGATCACTGTAAAAGACATCAACAAAGCCGAGCGTTATCCCAATGCCTGTAAAGACCCGGAAGGGCGTTTGCGTGTAGGCGCCAGTGTTGGCACCAGCCGCGATACTGATGCACGGGTTGATGCATTAGTGGAAGCCGGTGTGGATGTGCTGGTGGTGGATACAGCACACGGTCATTCCAAAAACGTACTGGATCGTGTTCGCTCAATCAAAAGCAAATACCCGGATGTGCAAGTCATTGGTGGCAATATCGCGACAGGTGAAGCAGCTCTGGCGCTGGTTGAAGCAGGTGCGGATGCCGTTAAAGTCGGCATAGGCCCGGGTTCCATCTGTACAACTCGCATAGTCAGCGGTGTGGGTGTCCCACAAATTTCTGCTATCGCTAATGTGGTAGCCGCTTTAAAAGGGACGGGCGTTCCTGCGATTGCCGATGGAGGCATACGCTATTCCGGTGATATATCCAAGGCCGTTGTTGCCGGTGCACATTCTGTGATGATGGGTTCCATGTTTGCCGGTACCGAGGAAGCGCCCGGTGAGGTTGAGCTCTTTCAAGGCCGTACCTATAAGGCATATCGTGGTATGGGTTCATTGGGTGCCATGGCACAAACCAGTGGTTCCAGTGATCGTTATTTCCAGGACGCCAGTGCCGGTACTGAAAAGTTAGTCCCCGAAGGTATTGAGGGTCGTGTTCCCTACAAAGGTCCACTCGCTGCAATTGTTCACCAGTTAATGGGTGGCTTGCGTTCATCAATGGGCTACACCGGTTGTGCCGATCTTGAACTCATGCGTACCAAACCCACATTTGTACGCGTTACTGCCGCTGGTATGGGTGAAAGCCATGTGCACGATGTACAAATTACCAAAGAAGCACCAAATTATCCTGTTGGCAGTCGTTAATTTGGTTAGCACCTCCCTTTGAAAAAGGGAAGCGGGGGAGGGATTTAAGATGGTCAAATTTTTCTGAAAATTTAAATCCCCCCTAACCCCCCTTTTTCAAAGTGGGGAATTTTAAATTTTTTAATCGGTAGAAAAAATGTCTCACGATATTCACGCACAACGTATTTTGATTTTGGATTTTGGTTCGCAGTACACGCAATTAATTGCTCGTCGTGTGCGTGAAATTGGTGTGTTTTCAGAAATTCGCGCATGGGACATGAGCGAAGAGGAAATTCGAGATTACAAACCCAGCGGGATTATTTTAGCGGGCAGTCCTGAATCGACTACAGAAAAAGATTCACCACGTTCACCTCAAATCGTATTTGATTTGGGTGTTCCTGTTTTAGGGATTTGTTACGGAATGCAAACCATGGCCATGCAAATGGGTGGATTGGTTGAAGGCTCCAATATTCGCGAATTTGGTTACGCACAGGTAAAAGTTCACGGCGAATCCTCTTTGTTGAAAGATGTTAAAGATCATGTTGATCATGATGGTAGCGCTTTGTTGGATGTCTGGATGAGCCATGGTGATAAAGTCACCCGCATGCCTGAAGGTTTCAGCTTGATGGCCTCAACACCTTCGTGTCCGATTGCCGGCATGTATCACGAAGCTAAAAAATTCTATGGCGTGCAATTTCATCCTGAAGTCACGCACACTTTGCAAGGAAAACGTTTATTCGAACATTTTGTTTTGCAACTCTGTGATTGCCAGCCGCTTTGGACGCCAGCCAATATTGTTGACGATGCAATTAAAAAAGTGCGTGCGCAGGTAGGTTCTGACAAGGTTTTGTTGGGATTATCCGGCGGAGTCGATTCATCCGTGGTTGCTGCACTTTTGCATAAGGCCATTGGCAATCGACTCACGTGCGTTTTTGTTGACAATGGTTTGTTGCGCAAAAATGAAGGTGATCAAGTGATGGATATGTTCGCCAAAAATATGGGCGTGCGCGTAATTCGTGCCGACGCACAGGATCAATTTTTATCAAAACTTGCAGGCATTAATGATCCCGAGAAAAAACGTAAAATAATCGGTGGTACTTTTATTGATGTGTTTGATGCAGAAGCTAAAAAATTAAAAGACGTAAAATGGCTGGCACAAGGCACCATTTATCCGGATGTAATTGAGTCAGCTGCCGCAAAAACCGGCAAAGCCCATGTGATCAAATCGCATCACAATGTGGGCGGCCTTCCGGAAGACATGGCATTTAAATTAGTTGAACCTTTGCGTGAATTATTTAAAGACGAAGTGCGTGCAATTGGTTTGGAATTGGGTTTGCCCTATGACATGGTTTATCGTCATCCATTCCCTGGTCCTGGTCTTGGCGTGCGTATTTTGGGTGAAGTAAAAAAAGAATATGCTGATATTTTGCGCGAAGCTGATGCGATCTTTCTTGAAGAATTACGTGCTGCTGATTGGTATCACAAAACCTCACAAGCTTTTGCAGTTTTCTTGCCAGTGAAATCCGTAGGTGTTGTCGGTGATGGTCGCCGTTACGAATGGGTGATTTCGTTGCGTGCAGTCGAAACAGTTGATTTTATGACAGCTCGTTGGGCGCATCTGCCCTATGAATTATTGGAAAAAGTATCCAATCGAATTATTAATGAAATTTCCGGTGTGTCACGTGTTTGTTACGATGTGTCGAGCAAACCACCTGCAACTATTGAATGGGAATAAGAATGATAAAAATCACTCACTGGTTTTTGTTGTGCAGTTTGTGTGTGGCTGGCTTTTCGTTTGCTCAAGCAACAAAACAATCTTCATCCAGTGTGAATATTTTTGATATCAGTTATCCTCTGAAGGCAGAAAAAAGTTCATTGTCATCGTCTTCTGCTTCTTCTGTAATATCATCAAAGAAAAACAGTTCTTCATTTGCAAGCTCATCAAGAAGCAGTGAATCTTCGCAAGCGTATAGTTCGGTAAATGATCTGGTTGTCCTTGGTAGCGAATTTGGTGCTTCATCAGAGGCGGCTTCATCGGCATCTTCGACTCAAAGTCAGGCGTCACATTCTTCTATTGGTGAGGACGTAACAGACAACCCATCTTCATCACAATCATCGCGAACCGAACTCTCATTTATTTCTCCAAAATTAATTCTTGGTACTAAAATCCCACCCAACTCTTCTGCAACCCTGTCATGGATTCCCGAAGAGGTTGTGGGTGGTTTCAGTGAACACACACCTGTGTTGGTCATTCATGGAAAAACACCCGGTATGACATTGTGTTTGACCGGTGCGGTACACGGTGATGAATTAAATGGAATTGAAATGATTCGTCGCATTATGCACAGCGTACAATCTGAAAAGCTAACGGGTACTTTGATCGGTGTTCCTGTTGCCAACATTATGGGGTTTCGACGCAACTCACGATATTTACCGGATCGACGCGACTGGAATCGTTATTTCCCGGGTAACACTTATGGCAGTTCTGCATCACGTTTGGCACATTCATTTTTCAGCAATATTATTTTGCATTGTGATGCATTGGTGGATATTCACACGGGATCATTTCATCGCACTAATCTCACACAATTGCGCGCAGATCTGGCTGATGAAAAAGTTGCTGCACTGGCACAAAATTTTGGCAGTATTGCGGTGTTAAATAGTCATGGAAATCCCAATTCTTTACGCGCTGCGGCAGTGAGGGCAGGGATCCCTGCTGTGACATTGGAAGCGGGTGAACCTATGGCTATGCAAAGCAAAATTGTCACTGAAGGAACCGATGCAATTATGACCTTGATTTCCAAGCTGGGCATGTATGGCAAACAACCACGTTGGCGACAGTCTTCGCCGGTTTATTATCGATCCAGTTGGGTGAGAGCCAATCAAAGCGGCATTTTGTTCAGTCGGGTTCAGTTGGGAAATAAAGTGAAAAAAGGGGATGTGTTAGCGACAGTTACCGATCCCATCACGAATGCTAAAACAGACATCAAATCACCCTACGATGGCCGCGTTATTGGGATGGCATTGGATCAGGTTGTGATGCCCGGTTTTGCGACACATCACATCGGTATTCAAACCCCGGAAGCCATGTTACTGGAAGAATCCGCACCATTGGATGATGGTATAGAGGATGAAGATGCCGGCGACGAAGGCCTGGATGATGGTGATGATGGTGAAATTTCCGAGTCGGGAATGCCCTCAGCTACGCCGACGTCCAGTGAGTGATTAAAACACCCTCTCCCTTGTGGGAGAGGGGACTTGAAATTTTCCTTCAACGCCCCATCTCCCCAACATTCATTGTTAACAGGAGACTTACCATGACCGTTGATGCCCGCAAAGAAACCCGTGGATTCCAGACAGAAGCCAAGCAGCTGTTGCACTTGATGATCCATTCACTTTAT
>CBFGPN010000185.1:0-7571 GCA_965650675.1 uncultured Cellvibrio sp. | reverse complement strand
ATATTAAGCAAAATCTGGATAAATGGACCAATTCTTACGTGCTTACGGGGTTAATTAACAAAAGTGAAGTTGAAAATGATGATGGTACAACCAGCAACGAGAAAACAGCTGAAAAATATTTTGGTTCGGTAAAGAGTGCTTACGACTTTGGTCGAAAAGAAGATTACTTATTTTTGTTTGCATCCCATGCTGAAGATAAATTTGGTGCATATCGCCGGTATTCCACCATTTCTATAGGTTATGGTTCACGATTAATCGAACGTGAGACGCTGCAACTGGATGCGGAAATCGGCCCCGGTTATGTCAGGGGAGAAAAAGTATTTGAAGATCCTGTATTCCCGGATTATTTAGTTACTGAAGATGGCACTATGTTGCGTGTTGCCGGTGTATTGGCCTGGCAAATCACAGAGAATGCAGAATTCAAACAGTCTGTCAGCGTCGAGTCTGCAGAAGATAACCGTCGTACTTTGTCCGAAACATCATTGAGTACAAAAATCAGCGAAGTCATGCAAATGAAAGCAGCATTTGCATTGGCGAGCGACTCTGATGTTGCACCCGGTAAAGAGAAAACAGATACAACAACATCGATTACATTGGTTTATAAATTTTGATTGGGAGTTTTCTACAATAGTTTGTAGATAATTTTTCGACTATGACTGCGAACAACCACATGGATGTGATGTTGCAGATTAATATTCCAACGATAGTCTTTTTCGCGAATATGAAGCTTGTTGTAACACTGAATTATCGTTAAAAAAATGCACGCGATTTTGTTCGAGACCCAGCAAGTAATCTTCAGTTAATAAGCTGTGGTGATGACTGTCAAGCAGTGTAAAATTTTCTTCATTTACACTTTTGGAATATTGGTGGATCAATACTCCGATTGTATTAGTTAATCGCCTTTCCAGAATTTCGGTAATAAATCCTGTCCATTTCTGGATCTCATCATGATTTGGTGAAGACTCATTTTTAATGGCCAGCTTTTGTTCGACCCATCTGGCAATCTTGGTGTCATTCCAGCCTTTTCGTTTTAATCGGGCAATTTCAATTTCCGGCTTTTGATCAAGATTAATTTTGCATCGTGATCCCAGTAATGTTCCACAATCACACATGCCACTGGTGGTACAAAAATAAAGATAGTCACCCTCCAATTGTTTGGTGATTTGATTGCTCAGGTTGTACCAGCCAAAATGATGTTTTTTAGCGAGTTCACCTATCTTCGATGTTTGCGCTTTTTTAGGTAGAAGTACTGTAATAAACAAGCACACAATCTTTCCTCAACTTTATCAATGGATACAGCAATATTTAAGGGCATTGATTCAAACTGTTAATCCAGTTTTGAATCACACCCAAGCCTTGAGTGTCGGTAATGCTGACGCCCAATGGTGGCATGCGGTGAATATCAGTGCGTGCCATACGCAAAGGAATAATCGATTCAGCTGCAACTCCCGGTTTTAATAAACGTGCATTTGCAATTCCAAAATTACCGAGAGAAGGTAATTGATTACAATAACCTGCAGTAGCCCAATTGCTGGTGTACCGGAAATCCATTCCTCCGCGACCAGGGCCGTTGGGTTGATGGCAATTACTGCAATTGGTATGTAAATAAGCGCGTGCGCGGTCAGTCAGGTTTTCACTGCTGTGAGGGTTTGGCATTTGTGGCAGGTTGGTGTGAGAGCCGGGATTGCTGCTGAAATAATTCACTGTTGCCAATGTTTGAATTTGATTCGCAATTAAATTGCCGGGATAAATAAAATCGCGATTGATTTGTGCGGTTTCCAATCCCAATACCCGTTCCGATGCGGGGCTGCCATTGGGCGCTGTGTGGCAATTCATACACTGCGCGCGTGAAGGATATCGCCATTCTTGCGTTGAAACTGTTTTGGTTTTTCCTGCCGAAAGTAAATAGGCTTCGGTGCCTGTATCATTCCATTCGTAAGAATAACCGCCCCATTCACCATTTTGGTGGCGAACCAACAAACGTGTTTCAACCGGTGTGTTTTGCAGTAAAAATGTTTTGATTAATACACTGCCAATCGGAAATGACCATTGGCCGTTGGATTCAATCGTAATTTGTGTTCCATCTGGAATTGCAAAATAACGTTCTTTACTGGCGCCATCTGACCATAGTGGACTGTTGATATCGTAGGCCACAACACCTGATGCAGGTTCGCGAATATTTTGTGGATTAAAACAACCGGTTGCTGAAAGTGTTTCCGGGAAATTTCCTGCTGCTGGTGCGTTGGTGCGTACTAATTGTTCGAAGCCGCCCCAAGAGTGAATTCGCCAAATATTTCCAGCATTATCTTCGGATAATGTTGGTGACGAACCACCACCCGGAATTAAATCGACTGCTGATGCCACGCCATTATTATCGTAATTAATTGTGGTGACGCCCGAACGAATAAAATCACCAAAAATATAACGGCCTTGTAATTCCGGCATAGCGGATCCGCGATAAACATATCCACCAATAATTGCCACCCAACCATCAGCGCGCGTTAAATCGACCACTGGCGCCACAGATTGTTGACCGCGTATGCAATTGTTGCAGCGGTCCATATGACCTTCGCGGAAAGGCCAGCCATAATTACCGCCCAGTTGCACACGATTAATTTCTTCCCTGTCACCTTCACCTACATCACCCACCCAAAGTTCACCCGTCAAACGATCAAAACTGGAACGCCATGGATTACGAAATCCTGATGCAAAAATTTCCGGAGCGCCGCCACCATTAGCGAAAGGATTATCAGCCGGTATGCCATAAGGTGAACCCGTATTGACATCGATACGCAAAATTTTTCCGTGCAAGGAATTCATATCCTGCGCAGGATTGGAAAAATTATTTGAAATAGGTACGCCGCCGCCACCTTCACCTTTGTCGCCAAGCGAAATATATAAATAACCATCAACAGGACTGAAGCCAATCCAGCCGCCTTTATGATTTGTTGGCTGATGACTTAAGCGTGTGTCAGATGAATTACGTGGAGCCAAAATATCCACCGGATTACTAAAAGTTAATCCATCATTAGAAACCGTGTAACGACGCACTACAGTCACCATTGAAACACTGCTGTCAGTAATCCCGTAAGTTTGTCGCGATGCCGTTAGAAAAATATAAGCGTAACGATTGGTTGCAAAATTCGGATGAAACGCCATGCTCAGCGCGCCACCTTCACCAGCAGTCACCACTTGCGATGAAAAATCCACTGCCAAAGTGGAAGCTCCACCCAGTACAAAACTGCGAATACGTCCAGGGCGCTCCACCACGTAATAACGATTATTAATTCCCGGCGCTTGTGTGAGATAAATCGGGCTATCTATGCCTGAAGGAATTCCTTGCACCCAATCAAAATTATAATTGCCAAGTGTCGATGCTGGCGCAGCCGGAGCGTTACAACTGGTATTGCTCGCCCGCGAAGTTAAACCCGAATCCACACGAGTAACTCCAGATGTAGAACTGGATGAACTCGACAAAGAAGATGAGTTTGATGAAACACTTGAGCTTGATAAAGAAGAGCTGGATAAAGAAGATGAAAAACTCGAACTCGAACTCGAACTCGAACTCGAACTCGAACTCGAACGTGAGCTTGAATTGGAGCTCGATGAAGATGATCTGGAGCTGGATATAGAGCTTGAACGACTTGAACTGGAAATTGATGCCGAAACTGAAATGCTGGTGGAACTTGAAATACTAATCGAGGAACTTCTTGAACTGGAAGATAAAGTAGAAGAAGACACTGAAGACGAAATTACTGAGCTGGAACCGATTGAATTGGTGGTGCTGGAATTCACTGAATTCACACTCGAAGAATCCGAATTGGAACCGCCACCGGAACCACCGCAAGCAGAAAGTGCTAATGTACAAACCAAATAAATTATTTTTATCCGGACAGTCATGTCAGATCCCCATTCGTGATTAGCCAATATTTCAGGCAACTACAGACTGCCGAAAGTTATCCATTATTAAATGCCCATCTTGTTTTTCACTCAATACCGTTCATCCGGTAAAAAATTGCTTTGGTCGTAAAATATAAGGGACTTTTTACTGGAATCAGGACTGAACGATTCGTCATCCTGCGAAGGCAGGGATCCAGTATTAAATTTATAAAAATGATTTTGTCAAAATAATAAAAAAACAGCGCAAGTTTCCCTGCGCTTAATCATTAATTTCTCGCTGTGCGATCAGTTAACTTCACCATATCGTTCATCACGCCATCCAAGCCGCCATAGACGTTCAGAGTGTTGATGCGTGCGGTGATTTTTTCCAGCACTTCCAATTCTTTCAAGCGCAACAATACAGGGTTGCCTTCCATGACTTTTGCGGTGTTGTGCAAAGAACGTGTCGCCTGGGTTTCTTCCTGACGTTTGATCAAGTTGGCTTCGGCGACTTTCTGTGCTTCGACTACTTGAGTCAAAATCGCTTTCATTTCACCTGGCAAAATAATATCTCTCGCACCGACAGATTTTAATGCAATACCGTAAGCAATAGCTTTTTCGGCAACTATGTTTTGCACTTGTTGGTTCAACAAGTTTTTGTCGGCCAACAACTCATCCAATGTTTGAGTGCTCACAATGGTTCGCAAAGCCAATTGCAATTCGCGATACAAATAATCCTTGGTGTCAGCTAATTCTTGTCGAGCTAACTCAGCATTGGCAATTTGCCACATGGCAGACAAGTTAACACGCAAGCTTACACGGTCTTTGGTCAAAATTTCCTGACCATTCACTTCCATATTTTGTAAACGCAAATCGTATTGTTTAACTTCAATCACGCGGTTGTATTTCCACCACATATGCAAACCAGGTTGCAAAGTACCTGCGCTGGAACCATCCACCATCAGAAAACCAATATGGCCTTCGGCTACAGTGCTGATTGCAATTGCGTTAATCGCTGATCGGCTCAACAAGGGATCGCGAATACTGGAAAACATACGCACCAATCGTTCAGGAATTTTGAAATCCTGAGTGATATCGATTTTTTCAACACTGATAGGATTGTGTTGTTTCCAATAAGCACCGCGTTGGGCAGGGCCTTTGATATCACGCAATACACCGTGTTGGTAAATCAATGCGATTTCATTTTCATTGGTTTCCCAGGTTTGCACATAATCGGCAAACAAAGCGGGATGCACTTCCGCCAAAAATAAAATATCTTTATTGATACCATCAGTCAGCGTGTTAGTCATATTGAAAGACTGCAATTGATATTGATCTTTCCAGTCCCACAACTTATGCACGCCAGCGGTTAAAATTTTTTGAAATTGCTGTTCTTTAAACAACAAGCCAATTTGTGAATCAGTAATCACATATTTTTTTACAAATTTCATTTTGTTCTCCTTAAGTTTAAGTTGCAGAACCTCCACAGTTAATTGGCATTTGTGGATGACCTTTTCAGGTAAGTGATCAAAACGCATCACTTGCGTGAAAAAGCAGCGCCATGCATGGCAATCGCCTGTTCGATAAAGTTTGAATTCTTGTGAAGGAGAAAAGATTTTTTATGGAAACAAAACCTTTAGTCTTCCCCCAACTTCCCATGTTAGGGGAAGCAAGCATCCTGCTTTTTTCAAACCTTATCGAGGAGGTCTGCGATTTGTTCTTTCGAACGTTTTTTAGATACCTTAGAAGGGTATTGTCTATCGGCTATGCCGAATCTCAACCTAAATGAGACGCTCACTGACAATGAGCATTGGAGCCAAAGTTGGATTTGAACCAACAACCCATGAATTTTAAGTTCATTGCTCTACCATTGAGCTAAATGGCACTATCTGGTGAATCCAATTAATTGCGATACACAATAAATCAAAGATCTTTGTGTCAGTCAGTTAATGAAACTGAACCTTTGCGCTTAATTAAATTGTGAATAAATCATCTATTCACGGCACACCAAATTCTTTTAAAAATCTTTTTAAAACTTACTCTTGTTTTAGTGAAAAATTTTTCACCCCCTCCTAACCTCCCCCTTAGCAAGGGGGAGGAACCTGACTCCCTATTTAGTTCAATACGGAGTGAAATCTGTCCCCTCCCCTTGCCAAGGGGAGGGTTAGGGTGGGGTGAATTTTCATCCCTTCACACAAAGCACCTGTTTCAATGTATGCACTATCTCAACCAAATCCGATTGTGCTTCCATTACTTTTTCGATGGGTTTGTAAGCTGATGGGGTTTCATCAATTACATCTTCATCTTTTCGGCATTCCACGCCTTCGGTGGCTTTCAAGTGTTCATCCAATGAAACCCGTCGTTTTGCTTCTGTACGTGACATCACGCGTCCTGCGCCGTGGCTGCAGCTACAAAAACTTTCTTCATTTCCCAATCCGCGAACGATAAAAGATTTTGCGCCCATGCTTCCCGGGATTATTCCCATCTCGCCTTTTTTTGCACTCACAGTACCTTTACGTGTTACCCAAACATCTTTTCCATAGTGATGTTCTTTGCTGATGTAGTTGTGGTGACAATTCACCGCTTCCACATGCGCTTCAAATGGAATTTTCAGCACATCACGAATCGCTTGTAAGGTTCTTGCCATCATCACTTCGCGATTCAATCGGGCAAAATCCTGCGCCCATGCAACCGCTTCTACATAATCGCGAAAATGTTCACTTCCTTCGGGGATGTATGCCAAATCTCTATCGGGCAAATTAATCATCCAACGTTCCATATCTTTTTTAGCTTGCTCGATAAAATGAGTTCCGATTCGATTCCCGACACCGCGTGACCCGCTATGCAACATCACCCATACTGCATTGGTTTCATCCAAACAAATTTCAATAAAATGATTTCCGCTTCCCAATGTTCCCAAATGATTCATGTTGTTGGTGTTTTTCAAAAATGGATGCTTTTCGCAAAGTGTTTGAAACCCTGTATCCAAATTTGCCCATGCTTGAGTCACATCTTCAGGCGCATTTTTCCAGGAACCTTTATCTCTTCCTCCCTGCATCTTGGGTGTGCTTCCATGTGGAACGCGTTTTTCAATTTCGCTTCTTAATGTTGCCAATGAATCGGGCAATTGCGATGCATTCAAGGTGGTTTTCGCAGCCATCATTCCGCAACCCAAATCCACACCCACCGCTGCAGGAATCACCGCGCCGATAGTGGGAATAACGCTTCCAATTGTTGCTCCCTTACCCAAATGCACGTCCGGCATCACGGCGATCCACTTATGGATAAAAGGCATGCTCGCCATGTTGTTCACTTGTTTCCTTGCGTTCTCATCAAAACTCACCCCGCGTGTCCATGATTTCACCGGCGCCTGACCTTCTTTATGCATAACTTCGTATTTCATGATCTTTCCTATCTATTCGTCGTTTCGTTGACAGGATGGTAATTGCAATCGGGTTGCCAACTTTTGAATGCAATCGAAAAATATTTTTAAGTTATTGATTTTTAATGAATAAATAATTTTATTGTGTGATATGGAATTTAAAACTAGAATCTACTTTTGTTAAAAAATATCTAAATAGATAGGAATATATCTAAATGAATAATGTGGTGATTGGGTTTTTAGGGTCGAGGTTGGATCAGTTCGGCTTGGGTAAACGCCGTTGGACTCGATGGCGCCCTACGGTTTCCAT
>CBFGPN010000184.1:0-7932 GCA_965650675.1 uncultured Cellvibrio sp. | reverse complement strand
ACTGATGAACATTATCAATTGTATTCACGATACATTGAAGGGCGACATGCAGATGGTGATATGCATCCACCATCAAAAGAGCAATATCAAAATTTTCTGACCAGTGAATGGGGATTGACACGTTATCTGGAATTCCGTTTGCAAGGTGAATTAATTGCACTTTCGGTGTGCGATCAATTACAGGATGGTCTTTCTGCTGTATACACTTTTTATTCTCCTGATCACGAATGGCGTAGCTTGGGAAAATTTTCTGTGTTGTCACAAATTGAAAAAACCCGTCAAATGGGTTTGGATTATGTCTATCTGGGTTATTGGATAAAAAATTGCAACAAAATGAATTATAAAATCCAATACCGTCCGCTTGAACTTTATTTAAATCAACGTTGGATGTTGTTGCGTTAAAACATTCCTGATTGAAAAACGTCTCAGCTTTTTAAACTGAATTTGCAAATAATTATGCTGGTCGGATTCATATCTTTAAGTGTCTTATAACAATCATTACCAAATGTCCCTCACAAAAGGTTTGCCCAGGTTATAAGAAGGGCAATTGATTGTAAATTGATCTGTCAATATGGAATTTGTAACAATTTTGTGTAGAATGCCGTCGCCCTTTATGGGAACCCTTTTACTTATGGAGATTGTGATGGAAAAGTTAGTATTGGCAGCAGTTTTGGGATCTTTGGTTAGCGGTTCTGTTTTAGCGCAAAATGAATCCCGTGCAGGTTGGTTTGTCGGTGTGGGTTTAACGCAAGTGCAAGCAGAAGAATCGTTACTTGAACCAAAAAATTATCTGCTTGAAGCGGGATATAACTTCAATAACGGTTTTGCTATTGAGTATCAATTTACAGGTACTTACAGTGAAAAATCATTTGATGATGATTTTGTTCTGTATGTTGGTGACCCGGTTGATGGCAACGTTTCATATGATGGTGAAGCCGAGATTTCATTGAAAACTTCCGCTTTATTCGGCTCTTATACTTTTGGTAACAAGTTTTATGGAAAAGTAAAGGCTGGATTTATGAAGGCTGAATACACTTTTGATTCTGACTATGATACAGAAGTTCTTGATGGTGATCTTGCAGGGGAGACATTCTCTTTTAAAGAATCAATATCAGAAGATGAAACAGGTTGGGCTGCTGGTGTAGGTGCTGGCTATGAGTTTAGTTCTTCATCATCTGTTGAGTTGGAATATATCACTACTCAAGACAAAATAGACCTGAAGTTCATTAGTCTGGCTTACAAATATAGCTTCTAATTTTTGTTTTTAAAAAAGAGCGCTAATGCGCTCTTTTTTTTCGTCTGAAAAAATTTGCTATGATGCTCCAAATTTTCAGGCGTATATACATGTCAGCTCCCTGGTCAGAATACAAACAATCCCTGTCAAATGTGATGGCGAAAGATCGTCATGCCTTGTCACGACGATTAAGTGAAATTGAAAAGTTGGCACGTGAGCGGAAACCATTTGATGAATTGTTGCAAAAGTGGGTAGTGCGGCGGGATGTTTCTGTTGAACAGGTGATTGCACGTCAAGCATTAATTCCTTCAAAAATTGAATTTCCTGATTTACCTGTTTGTGAAAAACGGGATGAAATTGCGCAGTTAATTGCCAGTAATCAAGTCGTGGTATTGGCAGGTGAAACCGGGTCCGGGAAGACTACACAATTACCCAAAATTTGTTTATCTCTTGGTCGGGGAACCAAGGGGTTAATCGGGCATACACAGCCACGTCGAATAGCGGCGAATACAGTAGCCAATCGTATTGCAGAAGAATTACAAACAACTCTGGGTGACAAAGTTGGCTATCAGGTAAGATTCAGTGATCAATCCAGCGACAAGACTTTAATTAAAGTGATGACAGATGGAATATTGTTAGCCGAAATCCAGCAAGATCCTTTTTTAAATAAATACGATACCTTGATTATTGATGAGGCGCATGAACGTAGTTTAAATATTGATTTTTTGTTGGGATATCTCAAACAACTTTTGGTTAAACGGCCCGATTTAAAATTAATTATTACTTCCGCGACCATTGATCTTGAACGTTTTTCACAGCATTTTAATCATGCTCCCATCATTGAAGTTTCAGGTAGAACTTACCCGGTAGAAGTTTGGTACCGACCTGTTTACGAATCAGCAAATGAAGATCAGGAGCAGGAGCCTGACCAATACGCTGCAATTCTGGATGCAGTGAATGAAATAGATGCTTATGAAAAATCCGGAAAGGGAAAACGCGGTGGGGACATTTTGATTTTTTTATCAGGCGAGCGCGAAATTCGTGAAGCAGCTGATCAATTACGTAAAGCACAATTGCCGCATTTGGAAGTCTTGCCTTTTTATGCACGATTAAGTTTGGCGGAACAACAAAAAGTATTTGCTCCTCACACAGGTCGGCGCATCGTATTGGCAACCAACGTTGCAGAAACATCGATTACCGTGCCTGGAATTCGTTATGTAATCGATCCAGGCTTCGCGCGTATCAGTCGTTATTCCTATCGCACCAAAGTACAACGACTGCCCATCGAACCCGTTTCACAAGCCAGTGCCAATCAACGTAAAGGACGTTGTGGTCGAGTGGCTGAAGGTATTTGTATTCGTTTGTATTCGGAAGAAGATTTTAATTCGCGTCCAGCATTTACCGATGCGGAAATTTTACGCACAAATCTTGCCGCCGTTATTTTGCAGATGTTGCAATTGCGTATGGGCGATATCCATTATTTCCCTTTGCTTGATGCGCCGGATCATCGATTAATCAGTGATGGTTACAAATTATTGGAAGAACTTCATGCGGTTAATAGCAAAAATCAGTTAACTGCTGTTGGACAACAACTAGCAAAATTACCTCTGGATCCCCGCTTGGCGAGAATGTTATTTGCGGCGCAAGAAAATGCTTGTATTCGAGAATTATTAATTATCGTCAGTGCCTTATCTGTTCAAGACCCACGTGAAAGGCCAATCGAAAAACAGCAAGCGGCTGATCAAATGCATCGTCGTTTTTGGGTAGAGCATTCTGATTTTTTAACCTATGTCAATTTGTGGGATTATTTTGAGACCCAGCGCCAGGAATTAACGCAAAATCAATTGCGAAAATTATGTAAAAAAGAATTTTTGTCTTATTTACGTTTGCGTGAGTGGCGTGATGTGCATCATCAATTGTGTGTGGTGATCAAGGACTTGGGGTTTCGTGTGAATACGGATCCCGCTAATTATGAGTCGGTGCATAAATCCTTGTTAACAGGTTTGCTGGGTAATTTGGGTTTTAATCATGAAGAACGCGAATATTTGGGCGCGCGTAATCGCAAGTTTGCAATTTTTCCCGGATCATCACTTGCCAAAAAAACACCTAAATGGATTATGGCTGCCGAGTTAATAGAAACGGCAAAACTTTATGCACATACTGTTGCCAAAATCGAACCCGAATGGGTAATACAAACTGCAGAGCATTTAATTAAGCGCCAGCATTTTGAGCCCCATTACGACAGTCGCAGCGGGCAGGTGATGGCTTATGAAAAAATCAGTTTGTATGGTTTGATCATTATTGAAAAGAAAATAGTGAGCTATAACAAAATAGATCCTGTTGAATCGCGGAATGTATTTATTCGGGCGGCCTTGGTTGAGGGGCAGTATGGCGTGCATCCGAAGCGGAGATCTTTAGAAAAAAGACCCCACCCTAACCCTCCCCTTGTCAGAGGAGGGGATCAGTCCCTCCCCCTGGAAAGGGGGAGGCTAGGAGGGAGTCAAGCTTTTGATTTTTTCTCCCATCAGGAAAATTTAATCAAAGAGCTGGATGATCTCGAATCCAAATCCCGTCGCCGCGATATTTTGGTTGATGAACAGGAAATTTTTAATTTTTATAACGAACGTATTCCTGAGCATGTCAATAATTGGATCAGTTTTGAAAGCTGGCGCAAGAAAGCAGAGCAAACAGACCCAACAATTTTATTTATTCCGCGAGAGCGATTGATGCGTCACGGGGCTGACTCGGTTACCGACGCACAATTCCCGAACCAATTGGAATGGCGTGGAATGTTATTTCCTTTGTCATATCATTTTGAACCTAATCATCCTTTTGATGGATTGAGTATCCATGTTCCGATGAGTTTATTGCATCTGGTTCCTGAATATCGATTGCAATGGCTGGTGCCAGGCATGTTGCGCGATAAATTAATTGGTTTATTGAAATCTTTACCAAAATCTTTACGAAAACATTTTGTGCCTGTACCTGATGTAGTTGATAAATTACTTGCACGTATAACCCCTGATAACAAACCTTTAACAGATGTGCTGGGGCAGGAATTAAAAAAATTGACCGGTATTGATGTTCCTGCTGAAGCCTGGGTGGAAACGCAAACTGATATTTTTTACCAATGCAATATACATGTGGTAGATGATAAGGGAGAAATTGTAGCGAGTAATCGCAATTTGTTGGAATTACGTGAACAATATAAGAGTCGTGTACAGGAAAATATTCAAACGGCTGCTGTTAATATTGAACGAACTGGAATTACTTCATGGGATTTCACTGATTTGCCTTTGCATGTGCAATTGTCACGTGCTGGAATCAGCATTCGCGCTTATCCTGCACTGGTTGATAAAGGAAGCTCTGTGTCATTACAGGTGATTGATAATCCATTACAAGCTCTGGATATGACGCAGCGTGGGTTGACGCGATTAATTTATTTGTCTGTTCCGGCCCCGGTAAAATATTGTCAAAAAGAATTATTAAAAGGTCAGGCGTTGGGATTGAGTGTGGCAGAAATGGGTAAGCCTGAGCAGGTAATTGACGATGTGATTATGTCGGCCATTAAACAACTGGTTTGCGCAGATCAACATAATTTGCCACGAACACAAGTGGAATTTAATTGTGCTGTGATAAAAGTCAAAGAAGAGCTAATTGGATATGCGTTGAAATTATCGGGTTATTTATCGCAAAGTTTACCTTTGTTGGTTGATATTAAGAAGCAAATAAAACAACACAAAAATAATTTAGCTTTGGTCATGGGGCTTGGGGACATTCAACAACAATTGTCACAGTTGTTTTATCAAGGGGCTATTTATCAAACCCCGGAAAACTGGTTGAGTCAGTATCCCAAATATTGCCGTGCAATTTTGTTGCGAATGGAAAAATTGAATCTGAATCCACAGAAAGATCGTATGTGCATGTCAGAAATCGCCACCTATTGGCAAAGGTTTACAGACCTGGTTAACAAAGAAGGTGCTTATATTTTGGCGCAAAATTCTGCGCTGATGGAGTATCGTTGGTGGATAGAAGAGTTTCGTGTATCTTTATTTGCGCAAACCCTGAAAACGCAAGTGTCGGTTTCGGCCAAGCGGTTGGATAAGCAGTGGGAATTGGTGTTGGGTTTTGGGAATTGAATGTACTTCGTATCAAATTAGTCAGGGAATTCATCCCCTCTCCCTTTGGGAAGACTGCATGGATGCAGGAGGTAGGGTAATGTCTGGAACGATTACCGAGAGGGTTAGGGTGAGGGGCTCTTCACAAAAAATAATTTCCAACATCTGTAACGTTTGCCACAACACATCGTCTAACCTGCGCATTCACTGGTTTTGGCTGGTTGAATTAACTTTCATTAACACTTGGAGATTCGTATGAAAAATAAAATGTCTATTTCAGCCTTGGTTGGCGCTGCATTCGTTGCTTCTGCGGCTTTGTCACCTTTGACTATGGCGTCATCTGATTTAACTGCAAACAATTTGTCTTCAGGTTATACACTGGCTGACAAGACTGAAGGTAAATGTGGTGAAGCCAAGTGTGGTGCAGACAAGAAAAAAGAAGGTAGCTGTGGCGGAGATAAAAAGAAAGAAGGCAGTTGTGGTGGTGATAAAAAGAAATCTGATGGAGAGGGTAAATGTGGTGAAGGAAAGTGTGGTGGTGACAAAAAGAAAACTGAAGAAAAATCAGAATAATTTTTTGTGATTTATCAAGCTGCTATATCCGGTGCAGGTTTAGGCCTGCGCCGGAGCCTGTTGCAAACACTGGAAGCTGTAAGCGACAACCAAATCCAATTTATGGAAGTTGCGCCGGAAAACTGGATTGGTGTTGGTGGTCGTCTGGCAAAACAACTGCGTTATTACACCGAGCGTTTCCCGTTTGTTTGTCATGGTTTGTCTTTGTCTATAGGTTCACCTGCACCACTCAATACCGATTTACTTCAGGACATTAAGCAGTTTATGCGAGAGCATAATATTGTTTATTACAGTGAGCATTTAAGTTATTCAAGTGATCAGGGTCAACTTTACGATTTGTTGCCGATTCCATTTACAGAAGATGCTGTTGATTATGTTGCGGGTCGAATCCGACAGGCACAGGATATTTTAGGTCAGCGTATTGCGATAGAAAATGCATCCTATTATTGTGCTCCACAGCAGGAAATGAGTGAACTCGAGTTTATCAATGCCGTGATCGAAAAATCGGATTGTGCATTATTGTTGGATGTCAATAATGTTTATGTGAATAGTATTAATCACCAATATAACGCTGAAGAATTTTTAAAAAATTTACCGGGACACAAAACGGCTTATATTCATATTGCGGGGCATTATGTAGAGTCAGAAAGTTTGCGTGTCGATACCCATGGTGCTAGTGTAATACCGGATGTTTGGCAGTTACTGAATAGTGCTTATCGTCATTTTGGCGTAAAACCTACATTGCTTGAGCGTGATTTTAATATTCCATCCGTCAGTGAATTATTATTTGAAATTGAACAGATCAAACACTATCAATCACTATGACAAGCTATTCATTTCAGAATACACAGTTTAATTTTACGAAATATTTACGCGATCCTGAAGTGCATCCGAAACCGGAAAATCTTCCTGATGAGCGTATGCAAATTTATGTAGATTTGATCTATAACAACATTGAAGGATTTTTATCTGGTGCGTTTCCGGTGCTGCGCAGTATCATCCCCGACGAGAAATGGCATAAATTAACTCGTGATTTTATTCGAGCACACCAGGCGCAAACACCTTATTTTCTGGAGATCAGTCAGGAGTTCCTCACATACCTTTTCCAGACGGATCATCAATTGATTGATGAATTTCCGTTTATGCGGGCGCTCGCTCATTATGAATGGGTTGAGTTGGCATTGGATGTTTCCCGGGATGAATTACCACCAGAAACTTCTATGCCTGATAGTATAGAAAATCATCAAATCAGTTTGTCGCCACTGGCTGTATTGCTGTCTTATCCTTGGCCGGTGCATCAATTGTCCGTAAGTTTTATTCCGAAAAGTTCCAACACGACAACCTATTTGCTGGTTTATCGAAATCGTCATTATCAGATTCAGTTCATGGAGCTAAGCGCTACCAGTTCTCGATTGTTGCAACTATGTCGTGATAATCCTCAATTGACAATTCGGGATCAGTTAATGCTATTAAAAAAAGAGATCGATAATTCAGCATTTTCCCTCATACAAAATCAGGTCAACACTTTTTTTCAACACTTGCACAGCTTGGGTCTGGTCTTTTTTTGATTTGTCTTGGCATCGGTATGCGTTTATCATACTGCCGCCGGTTGAACGACATAAGCAGGCAAAGAAAATTGTCATTATGGTATTTCGTTCGTTATAAAAATTAATCAGTCTACATAATCAGGACTCATACTATGAAAAAAGCACTACTTCCCTTAGTGATTGCAGCTGCTGCGTTACCATTGTCGGCATTTGCCGAAGTTACTGTTTACGGTAAGGCAAACGTGTCATTGCAAAATGCAGATGAAAATGAAGAATCTGCAATTGAGCTTGTCAGCAATGCATCACGTATTGGTTTGAAAGGTAGCGAAGAAATTAATTCCAGTTTGAAAGCAATTTATCAATTTGAATATCAAACCGAAGTTGATGATGGTGCAGGTGGTACTTCCGGTCAAACATTCACTCAACGTAACATCTATGTGGGTCTGCAAGGTACTGGCGG
>CBFGPN010000183.1:0-8000 GCA_965650675.1 uncultured Cellvibrio sp. | reverse complement strand
TTCTGGATGGCAGGAACACATAAATTAAATCATTTCCAGGATACGGTTGAATGGTTCGGCAATACTGATTGGGGACTGGGTTTACCTTTCCCCTGGTTGATGGCTTTTTTGGCGACGACAACTGAAATAGCCGGCTCTGTTTTGCTGGCACTGGGACTACTGACTCGCTGGATATGTATTCCATTGATATTTACCATGCTGGTCGCTATTTTCAGTGTGCACATAGATAATGGTTGGCAAGCAATTGCAGATCCAGCTGCACCTTTTGCAAACCAACAAGTAATGGAGTCGGCTGATAAACTGCAGAAAGCACGTGAATTACTGCAGGAACACGGGCATTACGAATGGTTAACCAGTTCGGGAAAATTTGTCATTTTAAATAATGGCATCGAATTCGCGGTCACTTATTTGCTGATGTTGTTAGGGCTAATGGCATTGGGATCAGGGAAATGGTTTAGTCTTGACTATTGGATAATATTTTTACGAAAACAATTTTTTAAAGAAAAACAACTTATCAATCATTATGCAATTTAACAATGAAGCTGATTGGATCAACGAATTAATGAAAGGCAATGATGCTGCTTTCGCGCAATTAATTCGTCAATATCACGCCACCATGTTGTATCTGGCGAGATCCATTGTCGGCGATCTGCTCGCTGAAGATGTGGTGCAGGAAGCCTGGATTTCTGTGTACGCTAATATTGCCGGTTTTGAACGCCGCTGCTCACTGAAAACCTGGTTGTTTCGAATTGTCAGCAATCTTGCAACAACCAAACTGCGCAAGGAATCCCGGAAAACTTCGCTCGAACAATTAGACGGAGAAATACCGGGAAGTTATCTGGATGATTCGAGATTTCAGGACAATGGTCATTGGAAAGGCGGTATCGGAAAATGGAGAATAGAATCCCCTGATGAATTATTGGAAGAGCAACAGCTTAAACAATGCATTCACAAAACACTGGCCAAATTACCGGATCTGCAAAAGACCGTTTTTCTGTTACGTGAAATAGAACAAATCGCTTTTGAAGAAATCTGTGAAATATTAAATATCAGTTCGGCCAATGCCAGGGTTCTGCTACACAGAGCCAGACTACAACTGATGCAAATGATCGATCATTATCAGGAGACGGGCTCATGTTAAGTTGCAAACAAGTCGCCACTCTTGCCAGCGAATATATTGATGGTAATACTGACACCAGACTCAACTGGAAAATTCGTATGCACTTGATGATGTGTTCGCACTGCCGTCGCTTTATTCGTCATCTTAAAATTACCAATACTGTTGCACGCAGTGTACTTGCTGAAACACAGGATAAAGATGTAGACGAGGTTTTGAAAAAAATTAAAGCTGCCACACAAAAACAGAATTAATATTCTTCTTCATTTTTATCGTCGATTGGATAGAATAGCGCGGCTTGATTCACCCTCACCCGGCTTTTATATCGTTAATCATATTTATGCAAATCCCCGGCTACAGCATAATCCACAAAATCAATACCGGCGGTATGTCCAGTGTTTTTGTAGCAACGCAAAACAGTGTGGGGCGCAAAGTCGCACTGAAAATTATGAACCCTGCCCTGGATAAAGATCCGGAATTTCATCAGCGATTCCAGCGCGAAGCCAACATCATAGGTCAACTGTCCCATCCTCATATCATTCCAATTTATGATATAGGCCGTCATCAAGGTTTAAATTATATTTCCATGGAATTTATGCCTAACGGCTCATTGGAAGATAAAATAAAACAAGGAATAAAAATCGAACAGGCAATACAAATCACCTTGCAGATTGCAGCAGCATTGGGGCATGCACATAGCAAAGGTTATGTGCATCGCGATATCAAACCGGACAATATTTTATTTCGCAACTATAACTCGGCTGTTCTAACCGATTTCGGAATTGCACGCGCCATTAAATCTGATCACAAAATGACACAGGCAGGATCAGTGATCGGCACCCCTTATTATATGAGTCCCGAACAGGCACGCGGTGAACCAACAGATGCCCGCTCGGATTTATACAGTCTCGGAGTTGTGTTCTACGAAATGCTGACAGGTAATAAACTGTTTGAAAGCGATAGTGCCATTACTCTGGGCATCAAGCATATTCATGAGCAACCTGCATCATTACCTGCAGATATTGCTTTTTTGCAACCGATTTTGGATAAGTTAATCGCTAAAAAACCTGACAATCGTTATCAAACAACCAATGAATTGATCAATGCACTCAACTATTTTACTGACAATCATATTGCTGGAAAATATCAAGCACCGGAACAACAAAATACCCGACAGTTATTTATGCAGGGTTACAGGTTGATTGCCAACCTTGCTAAAAAATTTATCTACCAAAAATTTTTATCGCAGGATGATTTTAACAAAAACACCAACATTGCAACCCGAATTTATGACTCTGAAGACGTAAAAGCAAAGCCAGAATTCAACAAGCGATTTTTTATTTATGCAATCTTACTGGTTGTTTTTGTTATTACAGCACTGCGATTATATCCATCACAAAAACAGGAATCGATTACCGATAAATGGCTAAAAATTTCAGCGGATCAAACGGAATCTGAAGAATTGTTACCACTTAACATCATGACAGAACCTGAAACTGCCTATATTCGATTTCTGGATCTAAATAGAAATTATCAACCCGGCATGCAATTACCTGCAGGTGCTTACCATGTTGAAATCAGTTCTCCCGGATACCTTACCAAAACCCAATGGATTCGCTTGAATCAAAACACTTCGTTTTTCGAAATAAAACTGGCAGATCAAAACGGCAATAACATTTTGATATTGCCCGATATGGTGCTCATCAAAAAAGGAACATTTTTAATGGGTGATACACAAACTGCCAGACAAGTTTCAATTAACAGGAATTTTTATATCAGTCGTTATGAAATAACATTTAATGAATACGATTTTTTCGCAACTGAAACCAATCGTAGGTTACCGGATGACAATGGATGGGGTCGCGGGGACAAACCGGTCATTAACATCAGTTGGGATGATGCACTGGCGTATACCCACTGGTTAAGTAAAACCACAGGTAAAATCTATCGTTTACCCAGTGCAGCTGAATGGGAATATGCAGCTCGTGGAAATACCACCAGTGATTACTGGTGGGGGAATAATCCTGATGACGCTCACAACCGCGCTAACTGTCGTGCAGGTTGTACTGCATGGTGGAAATTTTTTAGTTCCAACAAAACACAATTAGTTGGATCATTTCCGCCAAATGATTTCGGTTTACACAATACATCAGGCAATGTCGCTGAATGGACAGCAGATTGTGCTGATACTGACCATCATTCAGAATTTTTATCACCTTGTGTAAAACGCATTGTGCGTGGAGGTTCTTATAGCAGCAAAGTGGAAAATATTACTTCTTTTGCACAAACCAAAGTTGCCAGCAATCTAGCCAAAAACAATCTTGGGATGCGCGTAGTAAGGGAAGTGTCATCACGTTTCGATGATCCTAAACAAGATGCTGCAGGATCACGAAACCTTTTCAGGGATATCAAAAATAGTCTCTTTAATTTCCGTCAAAATCAGGGAGAGAAATAAAACCATTATTTTTCGTAGCCAAAACCGGATAAATTCATTTGTTGATCGACAATTAAATGTGGCAAACCAATAGCACCAAGCCATGCAGGATCTTCTACACTTTTCAAGAGTGCAATAGTTGAAAATGAACCTGCAATTAAACATCGCGCCGCAACGATACTGACAGATGCAAATTGAGGTTGAATAGTGTGACCTGTGAAAGGGTTGAGCAAATGTGAATAACGAACGCCGTCAATCATCATGAAACGCTCGTAATCACCACTGGTCGCTATAGCACCTTGTGAAATATCGATACTGGCAATGGCTTTTTTTATTTGCCTGGGGTGTTGAATACCAACTCGCCAGGGCGAACCATTTGGATGCGGCCCCAAAACATGAATATCACCACCTAAATTTATCAAGCCGTGATTAACACCATTCTGCAAACAAAAATCAGCAACAACATCTGCAGTGTATTCTTTGACGTAACCACCAAAATCAATTTCCATGCCTGCATGTGGTAAACGAATAAACGGCGAATTCCATTCTACTTTTTCCCATCCTATTTTCGGTAAAAGTTGTTCGATTTCTTGTTGCGTTGGTAAAGCGTTTGATTTGAAATTCCAGACTTTGCGAAGAATGCCAGAGGTAATATCAAATAATCCGTCGCTTTGTTGATGTAGAACTGCAGCGTAATCAATTAATTTTGCTGTTTCTTCATCAAGTTCTACGGTTTCCATGCCGGCAGATAAATTAATTCGCGAAGTGACACTGGAAGATTGGTAACGGGAATATTTTGTTTCGTAGTGATTGATAAGTTCGCGGATTTGCTGCCCGATTGAACTGGCTTTATTGTCTTCCAAATAAAGCTGCAGTTCACAAGGACTTCCCATGGCTTTGAAATTAATCGAATGTAATTTCACTCTTGCCCCTGAGAATTAAAGTCAGAACTCTGGAATTTATAACCCAATCCAAGGGAATATAATTCGTAGGTAATTAAGCCAGGATTATCCCCAGTCGCTTCGTAGTATGAATAGGCAATATTCATATGTAATTTTTCAAACTTCCTGGATAGTTTTATTTCTCCACTGGTAGCTGAAAATTCTGACAAGCGATAATCAGAGGAATAATAACCATCATTTCGGGCTTGATAATAGTAAGGAGCATAAAACTTGGCTTGGGTTTGCTCATAATATCGAGCAGAAGGAATTAATTGCCAATTCTTGCCAATATTTTGATACCAGGACATTTCGAATGTATCGGACGTCATATCCCAATCACTGCTGAAATTTCGATAATCAAAATGCAATGCTGCGTTCATAGACGGGAAAAACTCCCGAATCATCAAAGTCACAGTATTTTGATTATGTTTATCAGGTCGGGAGTCTTGCAGTATCTCTCCTTCAACAAAAGCCAATTTGTATGGATCTGATAAAAAACCATCCAACCCCGTGTAACCCAGTGTTAATCCCACTAAAGTATTTTTGCTGAAAACGTGCGAGAAACCGATAAAAACACCCAAGCGATTTTTAGTTTCTTCTGAAGGGCGCGATGGATACTCTTCTTGATCAGATGCATCCACGTAATCCTTGGCAGTGTTGACACCTAAACTCAAAGTCGTCAATTTTTGATTGAAATGAAAATCACCGGAATAACCAAATCCAAACGATTGATAATCATTTTCTGTTGAATAACCTAACGACAGTGTTGACTCCGAACTTGAATTGTAACTGCGAAAATCACCATTAATTTCCGTTCGACTTTCGTCAATCGTTGCACCACTCATTACTTGTAACGGATTGCCATTTGCATCAGGCAATATGTACCAGGGTGATGCACCACTCAAAGACTCCTGAACGCCTGAAATCGAAATTTCGGTATCTTCAGAGATGGGAGTTTTAAATTTAAATTGGTGAACATCAATACTGTAACGCTCAAGCTCACCGATGATGACCTTCTCAGCAGGTATAGCGCCTTCTGTGTACTGCGTGTATTTGTAATCAAAAGTCGTTTTTGGATCCATATTGCTGGCTTCGACTTTTTTACTGACGCCCTGCAGCATAAGCGCAGCGGCAGTAAGCGCTATGAGTTTGGTATGTTGATTATCTTTAGTCATGATTTCTCTCAATTACAACCACAACCACCGCCTGCTCCGGCAGTAGCGGAAGATGACCCTTCTTTACTGAAGAAAATATGATCCTGAATTTTCTCAGCCAGCGGGTCATTTGAGAAAGCCATTTCAGGGCGAGCTAAATTACCACGTTCCCAGGATTTGACCTGGGAACAAGCCACTAAATTCAGCACACAAATCAGGAAAGCCAATCTGTAAATTAATTTCATTATCAGGATCCAATTAAGGCATCAACCATTTCTTCAATGGCTTTTTCGTCATCATTATCAAAACCTTCGGCAATGTAATTGACTCTGCCGCTTTGATCAATAACGTAACCGCTGGGCATACCCTTCACCTGGTATTGCTCGGCAACTGCACCACTGGCATCACGAACTATAGGGAAACTGACAGAAAATTGCTTTAAGAAATCATGTGCATCATCAATATTTTCGTCCATGTTGATTGCAACCACCTCAAACCCCTTGTCTTTGTACTTGGTTCTCAATGCTTCAAGTTTGGGGAATGAGCGTTTGCACGGCCCGCACCAGGACGCCCAAAAATCTACGTACACGACTTTGCCCTGAAACTGCGAAAGAGCAATTTTCTGACTCGCATTTTTGATTGCATCCAGTTTGAATTCCGGTGCTTTGTCATTAATGTCTATGGCAAAAGCATTAAAAGAGAATGCAATTAACAACGAAAAAAGACTTGTGTATTTCATGATGCTTCCTGTAAAAAATAATCGATATTATCTGCAACGCAAAACAAGAATAAATCACAACCCGGAAATGGTAGAAACTCCCCAATTACGATAGGCAGCCCCACCTGGACTTTGATCAGCGCGGAATTTTTGACCAAGAGTCTGGTAAATTTCCACTTGTGTTTTACCACCTATATCAAGTACACGATTACCTGTTATACCCGCACCAACAACCAACATGGGCACATCACTATTGCCGTGCGAGTTGGCGTCACCCATATCCGACATTTGAGTCACGATTGTAGAACTGAACAAACCTGCTGTATTTAACTTATCAAGCAGGTATTTGGTCAATCCCTGCATATAAGAAATGTCTTCGGTGTACTGAGCCTGGTTAAAGTGGTGAGAAGAATGCGATGCACGACCACCCAATTTATCAAAGATATAATTATGACCATCATCACCAAAAGCAATCGAGACAGATGCTGTCAAATTACAACTTAATGCAAGCACAATAATATCTGAATGCAATTTTGCCAGTGCATCAAAACCGGTTACCGATGTATTCGATGGTTTTGGACAGGATGTATTACCACCCCCGGTGCTGCCAGAACCAATGGCGGATTCAATTTCCTGAATAGCAGAGTAGTGGCTATCGAGCTTTTCTTTTTCGTGTTGACCCAGTTTATTTCTCAAACTGTTGATGGCCGGGTAATGCAAGTCAACTATTGATTTTCGCGGAGCTGTACCTGTTGTCGTCGTCGTACCCCCGCTGAACAATATATCCAAAGCCGCCTGAGGGCTGGAAATTGCGGGAACCTCGCGAGAACCTTCACGACTCAAATTCGAAATAGGAACGTTTGCCACATTCAAATATTTAACCGGGTAATTGGCACCAATAGTACGCCCCATATTCACATCGAAACTGTCTTTGCCCCAACTGGCATTATCGAAACGATGAAACATCACACCATGTCCCGCACCACTTAATGATGCATTTCTCATGATGGTCATTCTGCTGTAATGGCTTTGTAGGGGAGCAGACTGGGCAGGAAAAGTGCTGCCGGTCGGATACCAAAGATCAGGTTGGCAACCTCCCCCGGAAAACACCAGACAAGATTTTGTGGGTGTACCGGATTGAGCCTCGGCAACACGTCCCATCATCACACCAGCCAGCAAGCTGGAAGCCTGTAACAAGCCGGCAGATATACCGGCATGTTTGACCACTTTCAGGAAATCTCTTCGTTCTTTATCGAAGCAATTTTTGTATCTCATTTTAAAACTCCAATTTGTTAACAGTGCAGACACGAATTAACGTGCCCACTCCTGTCGATAAATAACTGAATTCAATGCTGGAATTTCCTGAAGCATTGCACGTGGGCCATTACTGACAAGAATATTTTTCAAATTGGTAATATCACAACGATAAGCATTCTCTTCGTTTTTACTGATGCGCGCATAACCAACATCGCGGGTCGAATCTATCAGGAATATTGAATGAATACCCGAGCTGTAGCTCATAAACTGTGTAGCCAAACAGGTTTGCGCCTGACTTGCCAGTAATGATTGTTCGGTGATAACACGGGCAAGATCTTTGGCACCGTTCATGGTGATCGCCGGTGAGTAGATCACACGG
>CBFGPN010000182.1:0-8033 GCA_965650675.1 uncultured Cellvibrio sp. | reverse complement strand
GGTGCCGATGCTTACAATAATGGCATGAGCACACTTGCAGAATTCCGCAACTGGGCAAATCATCAGGTGATACAACTGGAAAATGGACACTGGAAAAAAGTCAGCAACATCAAGCCAACATAATTTCAGTGACGCAAACTTCAACATAATTGTCTTAAAAATATTTAATCAGGATTGTAATAACAACAATCCTGATTAATTACCTCAGGCTTCGAATTCTCTATTCCCATATTTTTTCTAATGTTATTTCAGATTATTTCCTGAAAATAACAACAGCAATTATTTCAACTAAACACCAATATGAACTAGTCTTGAAAAGTATTCATATTATGGAGATGACAGATGAAAATACGGGAAAATACGCCAAACAATAAATGGGCACCGATTATCATCACAAGCCTGATCGCATGGCCGGGTTACACACACGCATATGATTATTTTGATCTCAGCCTTGAACAATTACTCGAAACCCGCGTACTCAGTGTATCCAAAAAAAATGAAACTGTAGCAGATGCTGCTGCAGCCATTTATGTTGTCACTCACGAAGATATTATTCGCTCCGGCGTCACCAACATTCCCGATGCACTGCGCATGGTTCCCGGTGTCAACGTTGCACAATCTGATTCCAACACATGGGCAATCAGTATTCGCGGCTTCAACAGTGCGCTCGCCAATAAATTACTGGTATTGATTGACGGGCGCAGCATCTACAATCCGGTATTTGGTGGTGTACTTTGGGAAGCCCATAATGTGATGCTGACAGATATAGATCGCATTGAAGTGATTCGCGGCCCTGGCGGTACATTATGGGGAGCCAATGCTGTTAATGGTGTTATCAATATCATCACCAAAAATTCCGGTGACACTCAGGGTAATACAGCTAATGCCTTATCCGGCAATGAAGAACTCAATTTGAGTTTACGTCACGGCGGAACTTTTTCAGAGAAAGGAACTTACCGTGTTTATGCCAAAGGATTTAAAAAAGATTCTTCACATCATCCTTACAATGATCACGCTTACGATAATTGGGAAGCTATGCGCACCGGATTTCGTACAGATTGGGATGATAAATTTACCTTTCAGGGCGATGCCTATCGCACCAATACCCAACAACGACGACAACATTTTTCATTGATTGAACCCTACATGCCAGTAGAAAACCAAACACTGGTTTATGAAGGCATTAATTTATTGGGACGCTGGATTGATCGACAAGAAAATGGATCGCAATTCAGTTTACAAACTTATATCGACTGGGCTCGCCGTGATGAACCACTGAATTTTATTGATGATCGCATTACGTATGATATTGAAGCGCAATACAATGTGACACCAATAAACATACATGAATTAATAGCCGGCATAGGTTTCAGATTTATGGACGATGAAAAAACCGGTAACAATAATGTTTCTTTTGCACCAGCAAAACGTCGATCCAGTCTCTATAATTTTTTTCTACAAGACAAAATAACCCTGTCACCGGATAAATGGTTTTTAACTTTGGGGTCCAAATTTGAACATAATGATTTTTCAGGCTTTGAACTACAACCTAACATACGGTTGCAATGGCATCCCACATCACAACAAACCTTGTGGAGTGCTATCTCACGCGCGGTACGTACTCCAACGCCAATAGAAGAGGATCTCACCAGTACTCTGATAACAGCTGCAGGTTTACGTGCAGCATTTGTCCCCAATAATGATTTCAAATCAGAAAAATTAATTGCTTATGAACTGGGATATAGAAACCAACTGACAGAGAGTTTGTCAGCGGATGTTTCTGTTTTTTATAACGATTACGAGCACCTGCAAACTTTCAGATTTCAAACTATTGTTCCTGTCATCAACGGTATAGATCCTCCGCATTTCCTGCTGCCCGTACAATTCACCAATGAGATGCAAGGCACATCACATGGATTGGAATCTGCGTTTAATTGGATGTTAAATGAAAATCTGAAAATATCTCTTAATTACAGTTTGTTACGCATGTCATTAACGGCGCCTGACCCAGCACAAGAAAGTGCAGAATTGCTTTACCCTGATTATCAATCGGGATTAAAAATTTTCTGGAATATCAATAATAATTGGACACTGGACACATCCGTTATTCATATTGCCGAATTAGCATCGGGGGTAGATGCTTACACTCGTCTGGATATTAACCTGAGCGGGCAACTCACAAAATCTCTCCGTTTTAATCTGACAGGTCAAAATGTATTGGAGAAAAACCACAGGGAATTCGGTAGTCCGAATGATATTAATGCGGCCGAAGTCGAGCGAAGTATTTATGGAAAGTTAACATGGGCCTTCTAGGATTTATTAAACATTATCTCCTTGCAGCAGTTTGTGTGTGTGTTGCATCTACAACACAAGGTGATGAAAAACCCTTGGGATTATATGAACAAAAAATCAAAGCGGGTCTGGTTTACAACCTGATCAAATACACAACATGGCCTCAAACATCAGTCAACCAAATGTTGAATATTTGCTTGTTAGGGGGCGATCCGTTTGATGGCTATTTATCACCCTTAAACGGACGCATAGCGCAGCAAGCGACAATATCCATAATGCAAATCAACAAAATTACCGAAGCCAATCATTGCCATCTTCTGGTAATCCACAAAAGTCAAAGCAGCAAGCTATCTGAATTTATTGAATTCTTGCAAACAAAAAATATCCTGACCGTGAGTGATATGGAAACTTTTTCCATTCAGGGTGGCATGGTAGAACTGGCGACAGAGAAGGCCAAAATTAATCTCTATATCAATAATGATATGGTCAATCACCATGGATTAAAAATTGACGAGCGCATGCTTAAGTTAGCCAAACTGGTATCGAACAGGGAAGGAACTTGATGCAGAAGCCATACCTGACTATACGCATGACACTGTTGGTAATGATCAGCTTGTTAAATTTGCTGATTGCAATACTGGTCGGTAAAGGTGTTTATGCTTCATGGTTTCAGTATCAACAAGCACAGGAACTGAAATTAAGAGCTGAATTAATCAATACACTTTATATCGCCAATAAAAATTTATCCCTGACCCGCGCCTCTACACTATCGCTGATATCCTCAGTACCGGAAGAATTTGATTCGCTCTATACAGACCTGCTCATGCATCGCCAGCAAACAGATCTCGCATTGTCGAGTGCACTGAACCAAATGCAACAGTATAAATTGCATAATACCACAGAAGAATTTTCAAAAATAAATGAAAAATACCAAAAGTTAATTCAACGCCGTAAAGAAGTCGATAGAGAATTAACATTACCTTTAACGGATAGAAAACCTGAAATAACTGCTAATTTTTTCGATGACAACACTGCCTTAATTGTCGAAATTCATCATTTCACTTTGCAATATTCACGATCATTACAAGACATAGATGACACAATTAGTCGGCACATGATGTTCGAGCATTTTGTTTGGGAGCTCGCTGAATACACGGGTAAACAATATGCCATTATCGGCCAGATTCTATCGGCCAATAAACGTCCTGAAAAAACTCAGTATCAGGAACTAACTTCATTACGTAATCGTATTGAGTATACCTGGGAAATTTTACAAAAATTTTCTCTTGATAAGTCATTGTCGAAAAAAATATTTCCTTTAATGGAAGAAGCACGCACCCAATATTTTTTCACCGTTGATCAGATAAGTGATTTATTTTTTGACACCGCTATTCCGGGAACTGAAGTATCCTACCCGCTGGATTCTACTCTGTGGTTAGGTATCTCAGCTCAAGCCGTTGACTCTTTATTAATTTTGCAAGACGAAACTCTTGCTGCATCACAAATGCATGTCAATAAAATAGAAGCACAAGCGCAGCAAGAAATATTTATCAGCAGTGCTATTTTCATTTTGGCAATATTACTTAGTCTTTATTGTTGGGGACTACTGGCATTCCGGGTTATATATCCATTCAATGCCATGGTAAATGCACTCTACAAAGCAACACGAGACAACATTTTCGAAATGCCTGACATTCGCTTCAAGCAAGATGAAATTGGCAAACTGGCACAGGTATTGGAAGTCATTAAAAATAACGCTCAAAAAATGAAGCAATCCAATGAAGAACTGGAGCGTTTTGCTTTCATTGCTGCTCATGATTTGAAATCACCTTTACGGGCTATAGAAAATATCTCTTCATGGCTGGAAGAAGATGTCGGAGATCAACTACCCACCGCGAGCAAGAAACATTTACAGGAATTACGTAATCGCGTTCGTCTGATGGATAAGATGCTGGACGATACGCTGGAATATGCTCGAATAGAAACTAAAATAGAAAACCAACCCAATTTTTCAGTAAGTGGGCAACATATGATGGAAGAGATCATCAAAATGTTGGATTTACCGCCAGGATTTAATGTAAAAATTGGTAATGGATTGACGCATCTCTCTTTAAAAAAATTGCCATTGCAGCAAGTGTTGTTTAATCTGGTCAATAATGCCATTAAGCATCACGATAAAACTGCAGGCTTGATTGAAGTTGACGCCGAAGAAAATGACACCGAATATATTTTTTATGTTCGCGATGATGGCCCAGGCATTGAACCCCAGTACCATCACAAAATTTTTGAAATGTTTCAAACCTTGCAACCAAAAGAAAAAAATAAAGGCAGGGGGATGGGGTTGGCAATAGTCAGAAAAATAGTCCTCGCGGCCGGCGGCATCATCAATGTTAAATCTACCTTGGGACAAGGTGCAGAATTTCAATTCTCATGGCCTAAAAACACTTTATAACCAAGGGGCAAAAAGATGTTATTACTTGGAGATGATATGCGCGAAGTAGTGAATATACTGGTTGTAGAAGACGACGAAGTGGATGTTGAGTCACTCAAGCGAGTATTTGCAAAACGTGAAATTAAGAATCCGGTTTATTATGCAACCAATGGCAGGGAAGCTTTGGATATCATGCGCGGCGAGAATCATCACACAAAAGTTCCCAAACCATTTATTATTTTGTTAGATATCAACATGCCGAAAATGAACGGCATAGAAATGTTAAGGGAATTACGTCAGGACGAAAAATTAAAAGACAGTGTTGTTTTTATATTAACTACATCACCGCGAGAAGAAGATAAAAATACCAGTTATAAGTTAAATGTTGCAGGCTATTTTTTAAAACAGGATATGAAAGAACTCGTCAACTTGCTCAGTCTTTATTGGGAACTGAATGAGTTCCCTGAAGATTAATCATAGATCTTTGCACAAATCCGGTTTGTCCAATTTTTCCTCGTCCTTCCTGCGAAGGCATGAGCCGTCGCAGGAATAAGTAAATTTATTTGACGTTCACTCTTGTCAAGTAGACTTTGGATTGGCTGACATCTGTAATTTTTCCGGTAATTTCGAATTGATTTTGTAAACGTATGTCCGCCGAAGACGAACCAATCATCACATTGATTGCGCCGGGCTCAACGATATATTGCATTTGGCGATCATAAAATGCCAATTGATTGGCAGATAAAGTGAATGTGACTTGTTTGGATTCTTTTGGTTGTAAGCTGACACGTTTAAAACCTCTTAATAACTTGACCGGTTGTGTAACTGTTGCAACCGGATCATTCACGTAAAGCTGTACCACTTCCTCGCCAGCATAATCACCCGAGTTGGTTATGGTTGCACTGATGTCGAGGCTTTGGTTAGCTGTGATTTTTGTTTTGCTTAATTGCAAATTACTGTAACTGAAATTGGTATAACTTAAACCAAAACCGAAAGGAAAGAGCGCATCGGTTTTATCAAATGCATAACCACGCTTTGCTGTAGGTTTGTGATTGTAATAAACCGGTAAATGTCCTGCAGAACGAGGTACGCTGACAGGCAATTTACCTCCCGGATTCACATCACCAAATAACACACGCGCCACTGCCGTTCCTGTTTCTTGTCCCAAATACCAACCTTGCAAAATCGCAGGTGCGGTTTCAGCAATTTTTGTAATGGATAGCGGACGACCGCCAATCAATAACACAATTGTTGGTTTTCCTGTTGCGAGTACAGCATCAACCAATGCTTGTTGTTGGCCGAGCAAATCCAGACTGGTGCGGTCACCTAAATGGCTTTCAGCCCAAGCCTCGCGCGAAGTTGCTTCGTTGTCACCCACGACTACAATCGCCACATCACTTTTTTTCGCAGCAACAACGGCTTTTTCAATCATGCCTTTGGTTTCAACAGCTGTTGCCAACACCACTTCATCGGTATGCCAGCGCTCTTTTGAATAAGAATTGGCTGCAACAGAATCTGCATAAGGTTTCCAATGTAATTTGGTGAGAATTGTTCCTCGTTCAAAATTGATTTTAGTATTGGCACCCAGATATGTTTGCAACCCTTGCAATATGCTGATGGTTTGTTTAGGTACATCACTATAGCCACCCAGTAAAGTTTCATCTGCATGCGGCCCAATCAAGGCTATTGATTTAATTTTATTTTTATCCAGTGGTAATAATTTTTTTTCATTTTTTAATAAGACCACCGATTTTTCAGCTGCCAGTTGCGCCAACTTTCTGTGTTCAGTATTACCAACAAACTCTTCTATGCCATCAACTTTTGCATAGGGATTTTCAAAAAGTCCCAACATAAATTTATCGCGCAATACACGCGCAACGGATTGATCAATTATTTTTTCGCTGATTTTTTTCTCTCTCACCAACCGGGTTAATTCACCATAAGCTTTGATATTCGGCGTTTCAACATCGACACCGGCAGTTAATGCCAGAGTTGCTGCACCCGCCAAAGAGTCGGTTAAACGATGACGATCCTTTAATTCTTCAATAGCAAAATAATCACTGACAATCGTGCCATCAAAACCCCATTCTTTTCGCAAAATAGTATCGAGCAACTCAACATTTGAATGCGACGGGATACCATCGACTTCATTGTAAGATGCCATCACACTGCGCACGCCCGCAACACGTACTGCAGCCTCAAAAGGTGGAAGAAAGATTTCTTTTAACCCGCGCGCGCCAACTGGTGTCGGCGCAGTATTTAATCCTCCGGTAGGTTCACCGTGCCCCGCCAAATGTTTAAGTGTGGCAATAACACGATTGGAGGGAATATTTTTTCCGTCGTCACCCTGAAGACCTTTCACCTGTGCGACACCCAATTCAGCAATCAAATAAGGATCTTCACCCATGGTTTCTTCAATTCGTCCCCAACGGGGATCGCGTGCTACATCCATAATCGGCGACAACACCTGATGCACGCCACGCACGCGGGTTTCTTCTGCAATCACACGATTTACCTCATAAAGTAAATCTGCATCCCATGAACTGCCTAATGCAATCGCCTGCGGAAAACTGGTGGAATGCAAACCGGCATGACCATGCAAGGCTTCATCGTGAAACAACGCAGGAATTCCCAAACGCGTATTATCGACCAACCATTTTTGCAAGGCGTTAGTAAAAATTACCGTTTGCAGCGGTGTTTTATTCGGTGTTTTGATTTCTTTATTTTCAGAAGGTCTGACCAGATGGCCAATACCATTGCCTAAAATTTCTTTTGCTTTTGCAGGATTGAAAACACCATCATCAGTTTCCAAATCCTGACGCTGTTGCCACACAGATTGTAATTGCGCCACTTTTTCTTCAAGTGTCATACGCTTGAGTAAATCATCAACTCGTTTATCAATCGCTTGATCAGGATTTTTGTACAGGGGCTCTTTGGCAAGACTCTGGGAAGCTATAACCCAACATCCGCAGAGTAATATAGTAAAAATTGACCGGGATAATTTCATTGTTATGTGCTCACTGTTGTTGAACTGAACACTTTAATATTTGTTGGCATCACAACGAAAAAGATTTACACAAATTGATTGGCGGGATACAACACAGGAAAGAAAGCGGGATAACTACCTTCGCAGATATGACGAAACGATTCAAACACCACCATTTCACGCAAAGAATTCAAACAACATTTGACCTACAAACACTTTCCTTTTTCTTCAAGCCAATGCAGGGTATTTCCAGTAACGGCAATAGAGCCTGACACTATAGCGCTTAAGGGCACTAACAAAACAGCACCCATAACCTCGTTGGCA
>CBFGPN010000181.1:0-8077 GCA_965650675.1 uncultured Cellvibrio sp. | reverse complement strand
GGGTTATGTCAATTCCGGTGCGATTGAAGAATCGAATGTGGATTTGTCCGAACAGTTGGTGAATTTGATTATTGCCCAACGAAATTATCAGGCGAATGCCAAAACAATCGAAACGGCTAATGCGACTACCCAGACGATTATTAATTTGAGGTAGTGATGTAAAAACACCCTCTCCCCAGCCCTCTCCCATCAAGGGAGAGGGAGCAGATTGAAGTTCTATAAAAATATTTTTGTAATTTTACTGATCGTTAATTTCACAGAAATATTGAACAAGACCAATTCCCCTCTCCCCTTGTGGGAGAGGGGCAGGGGAGAGGGGGATAAAATACCGGCAATCCTTTGCCACTTAGCCATTTTCAATGCCGCCACTCCTTGGGAAGACTCTTGCCGGGTCATTTCCCCATTGCCTTAAAAACAATAAAAATATTATAAAATTCAATTGGTTAAGTAATACAAGAAACTTGGCACCTCTCTTGCAAAACTCCTGATAAGGATCAAACCGCCAAAAAAATAGCGTTTGATCAATTGCTTATTTGAGGAGTTTGCTGTGGACAAATCACTTTACATTTCCATGACCGGCGCCAAGCACAACATGTTGTCGCAGGCTATTCATGCCAACAACATGGCGAATGCCAGCACCACCGGTTTTCGTGCTGATTTCGAACAAGCGCGTGCCATGGGTGTTTATTACGGTGATGGTTATGCCACGCGTGCCTATTCACTCACTGAAAATCCTTCCTCCAATTTCAATAGCGGCGCTATGAACCATACGGGCAACGATCTGGATGTTGCCATTCAGGGCGATGGTTTTATTGCGGTACGTGCACCGGATGGCAGTGAAGCTTATACCCGCGCAGGAAATTTACAGGTTGATCAAAACGGCATGTTGCGTACGGCGAATGGTTTGCCAGTGTTGGGTGGTGAAGCGCCCATAGTGGTTCCTGAAAACGAAAAAATTCAAATCGGTGGTGACGGTACAGTTTCCGTTGTGGGTTTGGGGCAGGGGCCTGAAGCCATGGCGGAAGCGGGGCGAATCAAACTGGTGAATCCTGATGTGAAAAATCTTGAAAAAGGTGATGACGGATTATTTCGTCAGCGTGACGGATTAAATGCAGAAGCATCAGCCAATGTGCGTTTACGTAGCGGCGTACTTGAAACCAGTAACGTTAATTTGATTGATGAATTTACCAAAATTATGGCGCTGTCGCGCCAATACGAAATGCAAGTGAAGATGATGAAGACAGCTGACGATAATTCACAGAGTTCGGCGTCTTTGATACGAATGAGTTAAAAACAAACCCCCTCCCAGCCTCCCCCTTCGTAAGGGGGAGGAGTTAGTCCCTCCCCCTTGTGGAGGGGGAGGTTAGGAGGGGGTGTGATTTACGAAATTTTTAAATTGGAGAAAAAATCATGCACGCCGCACTCTACGTCAGTAAAACCGGATTAGCTGCACAAGACAAACAACTCACCACTATTTCCAACAATTTGGCGAACGCCAGTACGATTGGATTTAAACGTGATCGTGCGGTTTTTGAAGATTTGATTTATCAAAATCAACGCCAACCTGGTGCGCAGGAAACACAAGAAACGCAATTGCCATCCGGATTGCAATTGGGAACCGGTGCGCGTGTTGTGGCAACACAAAAAGAACATACACAAGGCACTTTGCAAGTAACAGATCAATCATTGGATCTTGCCATTAATGGCCCTGGATATTTTCAAGTATTGCAACCGGATGGAAGTATTTCCTACACCCGCAACGGGCAATTGCAAATGAATGGTGAAGGTCAACTGGTGAATGCAGATGGTTATTTGTTAGAGCCGGCAATTACCGTTCCTGAAGGTGTGAATAAAATTACCATCAGCGAAACCGGAACAGTGAATGCTTACACGCAAGGCGTTGTTGATCCACAACAGCTGGGTGATATCACTCTGGTGAATTTTGTAAATCCTTCAGGTTTGCAAGCAGTCGGTGGAAATTTATTTGTTGAAACTCTGGCGAGTGGAAATCCTGTTCAGGGCACACCCGGTGAAAACGGAATGGGTACTTTAAAACAAGGTATGTTGGAGGGTTCAAACGTCAATATAGTGGAAGAAATGGTCAGCATGATTACCACACAACGCGCCTACGAAATGAATTCAAAAGTCATTTCGACGGCCGATCAAATGCTGCAATACATTTCGCAAAATCTTTAATTGATTGGGGCGATAAAATGAAAATTCTGGTGTTGGTTTTATGCATAGTGTTTTTATCTGCCTGTATGCAGAATCGTAAACCATTACCGGATGATCCTGCTTATGCTCCTACAGTATCGGCGAATATGCCTGTGCCACAACGTACCGCAGGTTCGCTTTATCAAGACGCTTACGGCATGAGTTTATTTGATGACCGCAAGGCGCATTTTGTTGGTGATGTGATTACTGTGACCCTGAGCGAAAAAACGGTTTCCAAAAAATCATCCGGTGTTGCCGTGAAAAAGAATTCTTCTGCGGATATGAATGCAGGGACTTTATTAGGCGCGGCCAATCCATCCTACAAAGGATTATCGCTGGAAAATTCGATTGCACACAATCGCACATTTTCCGGTGATGCCGATGCAGATCAAAGCAATAGTCTCGAAGGTAATATCACTGTCACAGTGTCTGAAATTCTTCCTAATGGAAATTTAATTGTGCGCGGTGAAAAGTGGATCACCTTAAATCGCGGCGATGAATTTATTCGCATCAGCGGCATTATTCGTCCCGACGACATAGCGCCGGATAACACAGTGGTTTCTACACGTTTGGCCAATGCAAAAATTTCTTACAGTGGTACAGGTTCGCTTGCAGATTCCCAAACCATGGGTTGGTTTTCCCGTTTCTTCAATAGTGGCTGGTGGCCTTTCTAGGGGAATGAAAATGAACATTAAATTTTTGAAAAAATTTCTGCGAAATTTACCCCCTCCTAACCTCCTCCTTGGTAAGGGGGAGGGACTTTACTCCCTGCTTAATGCAGCGTGCGATTTGTTCCTCCCCCTTACCAAGGGGGAGGCTAGGAGGGGGTTTGTTTTTATTTCATTAATTTTTTTCACCAATTTCGCATTCGCCGAACGCATCAAAGATATCGCCAGTATTTCCGGCGTCAGGTCAAATCAATTGGTGGGTTATGGTTTGGTGGTGGGATTGGATGGAACCGGTGATCAAACCACACAATCTCCATTTACCACACAATCTTTTAACAGCATGTTGAAACAATTTGGCATCACTGTACCGGAAGGTGCGCGTATGCAAATGAAAAATGTGGCAGCTGTGATGGTGCAGGCCGAATTATCCGCATTTGCAAAACCCGGACAAACATTGGACGTTACTATTTCATCTATTAGTAATGCCAAAAGTTTGCGTGGTGGCAGTTTATTGGTGACACCACTTAAAGGTCTGGATGGAAAAGTTTACGCAGTTGCGCAAGGCAATTTAATTGTCGGCGGATTAAGTGCGTCAGGTGCGGATGGCTCCAAGATTACGGTGAATATTCCCAGCGCAGGTCGTATTCCAAATGGCGCTACTGTTGAACGAATGGTAGAAAATAATTTTGCGGCGGGACAACCGATTGTATTTAATTTGCATAGAGCCGATTTCACAACAGCCAATCAGGTTGCCAAATCCATTAATAATTTATTGGGGCCTGATGTTGCCAAACCTTTGGATGCAGTTTCAATTATGGTGGACTCACCGGTGAATCCTGCACAGCGTGTAGATTACATTTCCATGCTGGAAAATTTACAAGTCACACCCGGTGAAGAAGTCGCGAAGGTGATTATTAATTCGCGCACCGGCACTATTGTGGTTGGAAAAAATGTTCGCGTGTCTCCGGTTGCTGTAACACACGGAAGCCTGACAGTTTCTGTTGTAGAAAGTTTGACTGTATCCCAACCCAATCCACTGGCTGATGGCAATACTGTTGTTGTGCCCACCAGTAATATTAAAGCGGAAGAAGAAACCAATCCCATGTTCAAGTTTGCACCCGGTGCAAGCCTTGATGAGATTGTGCGTTCAGTTAATAACGTGGGCGCATCGCCCAGTGATTTGATGGCGATTCTTGAAGCCCTGAAACAAGCAGGCGCATTAAAAGCAGAATTGGTGGTGATCTAAAATGGCAATAGATTTTCGCGCAACCGATATGCAAACAGTGAAAGATAATTATCTGGATGTTAATTCATTAAATAAAATTACCCAATTGGGTAAAAAAGATAATGACGCTGCGCTAAAAGAAGTTGCCAAACAATTTGAAGCCTTGTTTTTAAAACAAATGCTCAAAACCATGCGCGATACCAATCAAATATTTGCCGAAGACAATCCATTAAATTCCAATGAAATGCAATTTCATCAGGATATGATGGATCATCAGATGGTGTTAAATCTTGCGAGTGGAAAGGGCATTGGTTTGGCGGAAGTTTTTTATAGGCAAATGTCACCGAATTATGGTGTGAAGCAAAAGCAAGACCCCCTCCTAGCCTCCCCCTTGCCAGGGGGAGGAACAGTCCCCTCCCCTGGCAAGGGGAGGGTTAGGGTGGGGTCTGAAGTTAGCACTATCTCATCCCCCGATGACTTCATCGCCGGCATCATGCCCTACGCACAAGAAGCCGCTAAAAAATTAAATCTCGATCCCGATGTATTGGTTGCACAAGCAGCCTTGGAAACCGGTTGGGGAAAATTTGTTATCAAGGATAACAAAGGCAATAACAGTTTTAATTTATTCAATATTAAAGCAACAGATTCCTGGCAAGGAAAAAAAGTCGCTGTTAGCACATTGGAATATCACAATGGTGTTGCGAAAAAAGAAAATGCCAATTTTCGTAGTTATAATTCTTATGCAGAAAGTTTTGCAGATTACGTGAAACTGATCAGTGAAAGTCCCCGCTATGAAAAAGCCAAGTCACAGGTTAATGATGCATCTGCGTATCTGGATGCTTTGCAAGAAGGTGGATATGCCACAGATCCACATTATGCGGACAAAATTAAATCTATTTTAAAAAGTGAGGCGATTACCCAGGCGAGAAATTTTCGTGAATGGGTTGAGCCTTTTGTTTCCCTGATAAAAAATTCAGGGTTGGAGTAATTTATGTCCGGAATTTTGTCGAATGCTATTTCCGGTTTGCAAGCCAGTCAAACGGCTTTGCGCACCGCCGGGCATAATATTTCCAACGCCAATACGGTTGGCTACAGTCGTCAACAAGTTGAATATGCAACGCGCCCTGAACAAAAGGCCGGTAGTGCGGGTTTTATTGGTTCCGGGGTCACGGTCACCAGTATTGAACGGGTAGTGAATGAATTCGTCAGCACACAGTTGCGTCTTGATACTGCCGCTTATAATCAACTCAATGCATACAACAGCAATATTGGAAAAATTGATAAATTATTTTCTGATATCAATACCGGCCTTGCCGGTGGATTACAAACCTATTTTGCCGCATTACAAAATGCAGCAGATGATCCCTCATCAATTCCTGCGCGACAATTATTAGTGACAGAGGCCGACAGTTTAACAGTACGCTTCAATAATCTTTATGATCGATTGGTAGATGTTGAAAAAGGTGTGCAATCTGAAATTAAAACCAATATTGAACAACTGGTGACAGTTGCCCAGTCGATTGCCAATTTAAACGATTCGATTGGTAAACAAAATGCTTCTTCATCGGGTGGTTCACCAAACGATTTATTGGATAAACGCGATGAAGCTTTAAAAAAATTATCCGAATTAATTTCAGTACGTTTGGTCACAGATACCAATGGCAATGTCAACGCGTTTATTGGCAATGGAGAACCTTTGGTTGTTGGGCCACAAGTCAGTTCATTTGAAGTGACGAATGATGGCAGAGTATTAATTAATAATGGTCAAACCAGTTTTGATATCACATCACAAATCAAAGGCGGAAAACTCGGTGGTCTGGTTGATTTCCGTGAAACTGTATTGCGTCCTTCCATGAATGATTTGGGAAGGTTGGCGATAGTATTTGCCGATCAATTCAATACACAACAATCACAGGGTTTGGATCTTGATGGCGAATACGGTGCGCCGATTTTTTCAGATTACAACGAAGAGACTTTGGCATTTGATCGTGTTGTACACGGTGATAATGCACCACCTTATGATCGCTTGATCAGTGTGACGATTGAAGACACAGCCTTGTTGCAATCCAGTGATTATGCGTTTGAGATTATTCCCAATACCAATAATTTTATGGTCACTCGAAAAAGCGATGGCAAAATTGTTGAACAGGGTATGTTGACCGGCGCTTATCCACGCGATATCAGTTTTGATGGAATTACTTTACATCTGCACGGTGGTTCATTTCAGGGTGGTGATGAATTTACCTTGGCGCCGACCCGCGCAGGTGCGCGTGATATTCGCAGTTTAATTACACGCGCAGAAGATTTTGCATTTGCTGTTCCTGTGCGTGCACTGGCTGTCAGTGAAAACTCCGGAAACGGTGTGATTAGTCCTGGTCGTGTATTGAGCATGAATGATGTGAATGGTGATCCCTTGCCAATCTTTTCTGTTCCTGGCCAATTAACACCGCCACTGATTGTGCGTTTCACATCGGAAACGACTTATGACATTTTGGATAATTCTGATCCGGCGAATCCTGTGCATTTGGTTCCAGCCATCAGGGAGCAAACGTTTGTTCCCGGTGTGGACAATGAATTATTTTCCAGTGATAAAGGTGAAACTCGTGTTATTGGGCAAGGGCAACGTTTGGGTTTACCAGAAGGTCGTGTTTCAGTCGCAACGGATTCTTCAGTAAATGGTTTTGTGCAAACCAATGGTTATCCTGCTGAACAATTTATGTTGAGTTCACGAGATGCAACTACAGGTTCAATCACAACCCGAAATATCGTGACACAAAGTGGTAATTCAGCTGCGCAAACAGCAGCGCTTATGAATACATTCAAAGGTGTTTCTGCCAATGCGTACACCACAGCAGCTATTACGGATATTCAAATTGATCCTGCCGGTTTTACTTATCCATTACAAATTACATTAAATGGTGAAAATTTAATTCGACACACTGGCAGTAGTTTGGCGATGGAAGTGCCTGATCCTAATACCAATGAAGTTGCATTTAATAATTATCTCGCTGAACGCATTAACGCGAATGAAAATTTACAAGCACTGGGCGTGCGCGCAACCAGTGGCCACAATCCGATAACCGGTGAAGCAGAAGTTAAAATAGTGGCATCTTCCGGTGTTGATTTGGAATTTCGGTTGCAAGCTTTTTCATCTGTGCCTGCATCATTGCCCATACAACCCATTAACAATTACATCAGTATCAATGATGGCCAGGGTAATCCCAATGTGCGTTTAACCGGAATTAATGATCCGGCTTCTATTTTGGAAGAACAGGATGCAGTGGTAGTGGGCGGACGTATTGATGTTACTCTCGCAGCTGGTGTGAGTTTCAGTACCGTACCAGGCAATAGCCAATTATTCGGTGATAGCAGCAGCGAAGATTTTGCGCGTTCAAGTTATATAGGCCTGCAGGCGACTATTAGTGGAAAACCAAAAGCAGGCGATAAATTTTTAATTGACTTCAATAGCAATGCCAGTAACGACAATCGCAATGCATTGGAAATGGTTGCGCTGGAACATAAAAAATCAATTGCAAATGGCAGCGCTTCATTTGGTCAGGACTATGCGCGTTTGGTTGAAGACGTCGGCACCAAAAGTAGTTTGTCAAAAATTAATACTGAAGCCAGTAAAAGTTTATTGGAACAAACACAAGCGCTGCGCGATAGTTATGCTGGTGTGAATCTGGATGAAGAGGCGGCAGATTTAATTCGCTTTGAACAACTGTATCAAGCCAATGCACGTGTGATCAGTGTTGCGCGTGAATTATTTGATACTTTATTGCAATCGTTATAGGGGTAATTGCTATGCGTGTTTCCACATCACAAATTTACAGCATAGTTAATATTGGCATGTCCAATGCGCAAACCGCTATTAATAAAACGCAAGAACAAATGTCAACCGGTAAACGTGTGTTGTCGCCTGCTGATGACCCGGTTGCTGCGACCACTATATTGCAACTGAATGCAGAGT
>CBFGPN010000180.1:0-8086 GCA_965650675.1 uncultured Cellvibrio sp. | reverse complement strand
GCTAATTATATTAGACGAAATACAAGTCATCATTGAAAGGCGTAGCGCGAAAGTCATTACCGGTATCGCTGATCTATTTAAAGACCTGATTGAAGATGCAAAAATTCCAATTGTCTTTATGGGAATGCCATGGAGCCGCTATTTGATTGACTCCAACAAACAGTTAGCAGGACGAATATCATATAGGTACATAATACCTCCCTACAAAATTAGTGATGACAAAGCACGGGATAACTACCGTCGTTTGTTGAAACTCTTAGGTGGCAAATATCGAATTACCAAAATTATATTGCATGAACAATCAACTACGTTGCGTATATTTGCCGCAACAAGTGGTAACGTGCGTGCAACATCGAATTTATTCCGAGATGCATACGCATTGTCGATTTTAGGCAATAAAGATATTGATCTAGGGTTGTTTTCAGAAGCCATTCAAAAATATGGAATACCTGATGATAGGAATCCATTTCTCTTGCCCATCGAAAAATTAGAGCTTCAGGAGCTTATTACTTATTCTGATTGGCGATTTGGTCAGCAAGCAAATAAGAACTCTATTATTCAAGCTGATTACATAACCCTTGGTGTAACCAAGGATATGAAGTTGTACGCATTGTGAGGTGCGTCCTAAAAAGCAGGTAATAAATGAAATTGCTATATTCCGCTGAGAAATTTAGGGACGAGGGATTTCCTGACTACCTTGAGAGATTGAGTTGCCACAATGGTTTTGATAATTCCAGTAAATTTAAAGCATGGTTGCGTGTTATATACACAGGAATGTGTATAACATCTTATAATCTTGACAACGAAAAAGATTGTAAAAAAAACAGTGTTTATACAAAATGCTTCCGTCAAATGAAAATGTGTAGTATTGCATTGGAATTTCTCTTGCGTCGATCATTTGATCATTCGGAACTGAATTTTGAGGCATATCTAGGACAATACACATCCAATAAAATTTGTGTTTATTGTTGGGCCACGTGTCCCTATCGTCGATACTATTGGAGACACAAGCATTATAATATCTGTCATACACACGGCGAACGTCTTGTAACAGTCAAAAGATTTGTCTATAGCAATTCTGACATCACAACACATCCAGACAACTTCAGTGTTTTAGAATCCTCAATTTACAATTGCTCTGTAAGAAAAACGATTCTTACCTATTGTCCGGCAATTAACCTGCTGGATTTGGAATTTCAAGTAAGACTGTCAAAATCTATCCATGCAGTGTTAGTTCACGCTGTGTCCCTTTTAAACCGCCGATTTAAGATTTTGGCCAATGCCGCATATAGCACTGTTACCGTTGAGACTGTTGCGTGGTTGCCTTTGTTCGAAAGGCTGGAAAAAATTGCTGACCTGATTATATCGATAATTCCGCAACATGAGCGGATTGTTAAAGTCGTATTGGTAATTTGTGTTGGCGAATCATGGTTGCTTCGCTTTAGACCAGCACATCAATGGATGCATAGTACGGCCTATTCTATTCATCCGTTATTTCATTCATATTTATTTGGAGTAGAAGGTCCGCTTTTTTACGACTTTGATTCCTTTGTTGCCAATTTTAAAGGTCGATCGCCCTTAGATGGTTTAAGTAGATCTGATAATTTTTTTGAATTCTTAGTTGAATCTGGGATTATTTCAGGTGATGAATTGCCGTACGTGGACCAAAAAGAAACTAAGGTGTGGATGGACAGAGTCTCGCCCACTATTTCAGCATTTAAAGAATACTCTGCTGATTTAGGCATTAACATATTTGATAGGGAGATTATTCAGCGTTCATAATTCTTTCGGGAGGTTGGGATGAGTAAACTTTTATTCAAACCGTCTATCCACTGTGATGAGTGTTTGGTGAGTTACTTAATACGATTGTCCCACAATAATGGATTCAAGAATATTGTGTATCTGCTCCGCTGTGCGGGTTTTGAATGGGGCAACAATAGATTGCCAATTCGTAGTATCTTGTCTGGCGAATTTGATTTGTCATCCTATGTATCTAAGATGGGCTTACAGCACGCCAAACCTCCTGCTGCCGACGTTTATAGAACGTTCAGGCGTGTAATAGACACTCCCTATGTTTTCGTTAAATTTCCTAAGGTTTGTCTTCAATGTTTAAATGAAAGTGGTTATTGTCGATTTCACTGGGCTTTCCTGTCTGTCGTAGCTTGCAATCAACATCAGAATCTTTTGTCAGACACATTTTTAGGGAAATCATCAAGCTGGTATAGAGGAAGAATCGATGATTTTGATAATCGACATGAAAGTAGTCTGTTACTTCAGGAAAATATTAAATCGTCAATTTTTCAATTCAACGCTTACATTGAGTCTCTTATCTTGAATCGTCCTCAGTCCTTAAAGTATCCTGAGATACTTAACGGCCTATCGTTTAGAGAAGCTCTAACTCTCGTCAATTTTTTAGCCCATTATTTAGGAAGACTGTTAAACCAGCCATTTAATCCTTATCAAATGTCTAATGAGCTGATTGCATTTCGTTATGTTGCGATCTGGGACATTCTCAATCATTGGCCTGCTGGCTTTTATGAATTTCTTTCAAAGTTCATTGAGATTCCTTTGAGTTCTAAGGGATTGGCTGGTGTCAATAAACATTATAAAGATTTCAATGAACAACTTTTCCGCAGGCGTGGGAATCAGGGTATAGCAGTGATAAGAAAGGAGTTCGATCAGTTCATCAGTTTCCATTGGCCTGGTCCGTTGGAGGTGAGTCGCTTCAAAAGAATTACACTTTCGGGCAGCTCCACAAAATTCATTTCGAAGAAAGATGCGGCGGTAATTATCAAATGTCATCCCGATCGGATTGGCAAGCTTGTCAAGTCGAAGCGTTTATCTGAGGTCAAATTTAAAGGCCAGCTTTGTTATAGTCTTGAAGATGTTAAAAGTCTTGCAGCCCTGTTAAACGAAAACTGGACAATCAGTCAAGCTTGCGGCGCTCTTCAATTGACGCGCTATCAATTGAAGCAGCTATTGGACGCTGAAATGTTGGTTGCAATCCAAAAGCCTGATGCTGTTAATCGCGACTGGGTCATTGATCGAGTCCAGTCAGAGGGGTTTATACAAAAGCTAATCAGTGGTGCGCGTAGTGGAATAGGATCTTCTAAATGCATTTCTGTAGAAGGTGTTCAGCATCAAGGATTCTCATTTTCGCAATTAATTGCAGCGATGCAAAATGGAATAGTGGAATATGGATTTTCTAGAATTCCTGATTTTCCATACAGCTTTAAACAGTTTGTTGACTTTACTGTCAATAAATAGTCGCCTGTTCGTTTCAAAAAAATCTTCACCCGCCAAGAGGGATGATAACGGAGTTGTTTAATTTTTCAGATGGTATGACTGGAAATCTTTTCTGGTGAAGTTAGTGCACTATTGATGAGACTTTTGGAAAAGGGGTCTGCGGCTTCAATGTAGCTCATGGCAGTTCTAACATCCTTCCAGCCAATATATTCCATCATGGTTTTAAGATCCCATCCACTGGAATTCGCCCAAGATGCAAACCCACGTCTGAGTGAATGGCTTGAGTAAGATTCTGATTCTTCTATTCCAGCATTTTCCATAATCCTTCTAAGCAAGGGTATCAGGCTTACTGAATTCATTTCACGTTGTGCTATCTGACCCCAGCGGTTAATAGACCGAAATGCAGGGCCGGACGACAATTTCGCAAGTGCGAACCAATCCTGGCATGCATTGACCGGACATAGGTATTTTAATGCTGGGACTCTGTAGGTTGCACCCTGTTTATTCGTTTTGGTGTATGGCAAGTAAAGTACCATTCCTTCGTTTGTAACTAATGTTATGTTTTGCACATTTAGACGGGACAGTTCATCGCTTCGAAAGCCCCGCCAAAATCCCAGTAAAACAAGTGCTCGATCTCTAGCTGATTGTAGCAACAACACTTTATCCAATTCAGCCTTTGCTTTTGCCATTTGCTTTTCAAGGTGGTGGTTGATTTGTTCCAAATGAATCAAGGTCAAAGGTTTTGCTTGAATGATTCTTGCGGGGTGCAACACTTGAATGCCTTTGAAAACTTTTTTAACAATTGGGGATTTTGTTGGATCAGGAAATCCTTGATCTATATGCCATTGAGCGATTGCTGCAAGCCTTTGACGTAATGTGTTAACGGAAAGGGTATCTGCATACTGAGCGATGTATTTAGATATGGAGTCTGAGGTTGCAGGTAAAAAACCACCCCACTGAGATTCATAATGCTCAATTGCCGACCGGTAACTTCGACGAGTATTCTCACTGGTTGCCGCGTGAATGTACGTGTCAATTCCGTTCATACATCAATATTTCTGAATTGAATTAGATTAATGGTGCTACAGTTCGGTCATCAAATCAATATTCAGAAAAATTCGGGGGGAACCAAACTTGGGATTGACGGGCCGTTTGCAATATCCCGAGTAAAGGGAGAAAGTCGATGTGGAGAGGTATTCTAAGGACGTTTTCAGGATACATCCGATGAATACGGAATTTCTGATTTATTAAACCGATAGGTGATGTTTGATGAGCGCGCTGGAATAAGACCCTTTCTAGTTTTTGACATTGATAAGCAATGTCGGCTTAGCCTACTTGTTGGATTTTTCTTTGATGCGTATCGACGAAGGTGCAAGGCTTCGAGCAAATTGATACGAGGTTGTGCGCGATCAATTGGGTGATGAGATTCATATACTTAAAGGAGTCACCACCAAAACTATTGAGGACTGATGCTCGCTGGATAGTTTCACTCACCGTCGAAATTGCCGTGAAAGCACTGACACTTGAGAATCAACGGCTACAGGCTCAGCTACCAGCAAGTAATATTCACTTCATATCTAATCCAAAAAAGCAATTATGACAAAACTTTTCTGAATAGGATGATCTGATGTTGTTTTACCTAAAAATGCTTTGAAAATTATTTTATACGCTCAAAAATGGCGGGAAGCGACATATCAAGAGCTTTAGCAATCTGATAGATCTTCGTAAGCGTCACATTTTTCTCCCCCCTTTCGATATGACCCATATAGCTCCGGTCCACTCCAGCCAAATCTGCAAAGGCCTCCTGAGACAACCCTTTTTCTTTGCGAAGCTCTCTAATGGCGTGGCCAAAAGCTTTTAATTGTCTGTCTCGCATGTTTGTTCCGCTTAAAAGCTAGAACTATCAGGTTTGACGGCTTATTATTCCACGGACTGAAACTCCCATTTTTTGTCCGGCTGGACATCTAAACAGCATGTTTAGTGGAGCACTATTATTCGCATTACCCAGGTACGCCATGATTGACCAAGTAAGTCAGAGAGAATTTAACCAAATGATAATGCTCGTGGCGTTTGCAATGTGCTTTAGGCCTAACGAAGAGTATTTGAGCGAAGATCAAATAATTGACCGTGGTTATTCGCCGACAGAAAGCTATGGGAGGAATTGCATTGCAAAGTTAATAGACGACGGTGCAGTAGCGTTTAAGCATCTAGATCCGACATTTCCATTTGATACACAGATGAGCACGCTTTTCGTTAAGCGCCCTGTTAGTCTAGGGAAGGAATTGGAGCCTTTCATATATAGACACTTTGAAAAAATTCAGCGTTCAATTGATCAGTCTTTTGATTGTAATTTGTATCTTGCTGCACTTTATCAAGATGTCCTAGCCTGTGAAGCCATCGAATATGCCAATTTTTATGCTCAAAAAAATGGATTTAACTTGCTAAATGCCGCACCTACTAATGCAAAATTGAAACTACTATTGATCGAAAACTCGCCCGAAAAAACTAATGCCTTTATTTGGAGAGCAATAAAGAATGCCAAGAAGAAAATAGGCAATAGTGTTGAACATGTAGAATTTTCAGATGTGGTAAATGCGGCATTTGACTGTTATGTTCGTTACCAAAAACTCAACATTGAGATTGAGGGGTATAACCGTCCAAGCCAACTCAAGACATCATTGCTCTCTAGCGTTTTAGAGTTTATTCGACTAAGTAAGGGGGCAAAAGCTGTTGGTTAATCAATAGATGTTAACAAATCAACCTTTGACCTTAGTGGAGGCGCTGGAATTTTGTTAACCTATCGATATGCAAATTTCACCCGGAGAAATTTTCTCTATAGGCCGCCTAACTTATGACTTCCGACTCCTATTCTATATTCAGTCATGCTATTCAAGACTCTATTGATCTCATGCAAAATTTCGATACGTTAAACAAGAATCCGCCGCCACCTGAAATCGAAGTCTTAAAACGCGCAAGCTTGGTAATGGCCCTTGCAGCATTGGAAACATATTTTGAAAATAGAGTAACAGAATCAGTTAATGCCATTTGTCAACACTCACCCGATGATGATCAACTTATTTTATTCTATAAAAACTCATTGGCGGTAGATTTAAAAAAATTTCACTCTCCCTCTGTTGATAGAGTAAAAGAGCTATTTCAAAAATATCTCGATATTGACGTTACACAGTGTTGGTCGTGGAATAACTGCACACCTGAGCAGGCAAGATTAGAGTTGAATAAGATTGTTAAGAAGCGAGGCGATATCGCTCACAGATCGCTGCGCCCTGAACAATCTTCTCCTCATGCGGTTACGCGAGATGACATGCGTAAATACATTCATTTTATTGGTGAACTTGTTAAAGCAACCGAATTATTTATTCAGAAAGAAATTAAATAGTGATATTTGATGTTTGCGATTTTTTAGACTTTACGTGTCTGCTTCCAAATATTCAATCTCACCGGTTCCCACTCCACTCTTAAGCGCCTTAACTTGCTGAATCGCATTCAAATATCCAGCCAGTCACATTAGACCTATCCAATCAATCGCACTCACTTATCCAGTTCTTGCTCCGAATAAACCTGATCAATAGCCCATATTTTTTTTGCATGCTCTCTGCAGAGTTCAAGTGCTACAACTTTAATCTTGCCGGGTCTGCCCTATACATTTTTACAAGTGTGTTCACGATTCAATCTGCTCATAATGCGGAATTTTCATCCAAGACAGGCGCCGAAATCATCAGATCTACTCGGTGAAATGTCGTGTAATAGACGGGAAGTTGGATTCGGTGTACTTTCCGTTTTGTGCCCGAAGCGGAACATCAATGTCAATATAATCAATGTTTTCAGGGGCTGTATAAATTTAAGTAGACTGTTAACCAATGCAGCATCAATTTCTAGAAAGGATCCAAGACAAGCTTATTTTTCTATATGAAAACAGATGTATGGTCAGCATTCGCATTTATTATGTATATTTTCGATTCACGACATTATAAAAGTAAGGATGTATAAATGAACTGGAAGAACTTCGAATTAAAATACGATAATCGCGAAACATGGGCATTCGAACAAATATCTTATTTACTATTTTGTGCTGAATTTAACAATAGAATTGGATTGTTTCGCTATAAAAACCAAACTGGAATTGAAACGGAGCCATTTGAGAAAAGTGGGAGATTTTATGGATTTCAAGCGAAGTATTATACAACTTCCATTGCGGACAATAAGGACGACATAATAGATTCGATCAAAAAAGCTAAATCCAAAAATACCAAGTTAACTGATATATATCTTTACATCAACCGGGAGCTTTCAGAAAGCTCCACCAAAAGTAAGAAAAAACCTCAATATCAAATGGACATTGAAAAATATACCAAATCAGAAAGTCTGGAAATTCATTGGCGAGTTCCTAGTCATTTCGAGTTGCAGCTTTCGTTGCCAGAAAATAAATATTTGTACGATGCATTTTTTAGCCTAGAGCCAAGCGGGGCTGATTTTCTGGATGAAATTTATAAGCACAATGATAACATTTTTAAAACAATTAAGACCGAAATAATTTTTGGCGACAGGATCATAAAAATTGATCGGAATAAAATAGTTAAAGAAATTGAATCTGCGATTAAAGAGAACAAAAACATAGTAATTTCTGGAGAGGGTGGCTGCGGGAAAACTGCAATTTTCAAATATTTTTATAGATCTAACTATAATAAAATACCAATTTGTATTTTTAAATCAAACGAGCTTAATGTAAGCAACATCAATGAGATTTTTAATTTTGAAAACAATTATACATTTTCTCAATTTATTGATGTTTTCAAAAGTGATCCTGTAAAACTTTTTGTAA
>CBFGPN010000179.1:0-8138 GCA_965650675.1 uncultured Cellvibrio sp. | reverse complement strand
AGGGGCTTTGGAACGAATTGCGCAGGCCAAAGGTGCAATGCTGCAGAAACAAATAGCTCGAAAGGGGGAGTTAATTGGCAAGGCAGTGGCAATTGTGGGAGGTTTGCAGGGCAGTTTGAGTGACTCAGAGGGGGGGCATTTGGCTGCCAATCTTGAAAGTTTGTATGACTATGTAATTCGTCGTTTGGTACAAGCCAACCACGAAAACAAGCCCGAATATCTCGATGAGTGCGGTCGTCTGTTGGCTGAAATCAAACAGGCCTGGGATGCTATAGGTCCGGATGTGAGGAAATAATCATGACCTTGAAACTGGTTGAAAATCCCTCTTATGAAGGTGAAGCCGGAATCTCTGCATTACGTACAGTGCAGAGTGAATTAAACGCAGCAGTCCAAATGGAAGATTGGGAAAAAATTCGTCAGCTGGATGCGATTTGTGCAAATCTGATTGAAAAAGTCATAGTGGCCAATCGTGAAGATAAATCGACTCTGGTGCGTGCCTTATCCGAACTCAAAGGTGTTTATGCGAATTTAATTGTTCGCTGTCATCAAGAAATGGATGTATTAGAAAAAGTCAGCTAGGTATACTTCGAGCTTCAGTTTTCGAGTGACCTTTGCATGACCTACCAATTTTTTGCGACCTGCCCCAAAAGCCTCGAAGGGCTACTTTTTCAAGAGTTAAATGATTTAGGTGCAACTGATCTGCGTGAGACAGTTGCCGGTGTTTATTTCTCTGGCGATATTCGCCTTGCTTATAAAGTAAACCTCTGGTCGCGTCTGGCCAATAAAATTTTATTACCTTTGGATTCATTCCCTGTTTCCAGTCAGGAGGATCTTTACGAAGCTGTGCGTAAACTTCCCTGGCAAGAACACATCAGTCCCAGTGGCAGTTTGTTAATTGATTTTGTTGGCACCAACGATGCTATTCGCAATACACAATTTGGCGCGATGAAAATTAAAGATGCGATTGTGGATTGTGTTCGTGATTTTTCCGGATCGCGCCCCTCCATTGCCAAACGTGATCCTGATCTACGAGTCAATGCTCGTTTATCTAAAAATAATGTGATTATCAGTATCGATTTATCCGGCGATAGTTTGCATCGTCGCGGCTATCGTTTGAAACAAGGTATCGCACCCTTAAAAGAAAATTTGGCGGCAGGCATTTTATTGCGCGCCGGGTGGCCGCAAATTGCCAAAGAAGGTGGAGCATTATTGGATCCTATGTGTGGATCAGGCACTTTTTTAATTGAAGCTGCATTAATTGCTGCTGATATTGCACCGGGATTGGCGCGTGCCAGTTTTGGTTTTGAGCGTTGGTTAAATCATCAAAATGATATTTGGTTGGAGTTGCGTGATGAAGCGCATCAACGAAAAAAATTGGGTTTGGCGAATATGCATCTGCCGGAAATTCGCGGATATGATGCGGATTTGTCAGTGATTCGCGCTGCAGAAGAAAATATCGTCACCGCCGAATTGGATCATTGGTTGCGTGTGTCGCGTAAAGAGGTTGGCGAATTTAAAAAGCCTACGCATAAACAATTGGATTCCGGATTGATTTTGACCAATCCACCCTATGGTGAACGCCTGGGTGATATAGAGGCGCTAAAACTGTTATATGCCCATTTGGGTGAACGATTGCGTAATGAATTTCAAGGTTGGCAAGCTGCAATTTTTACCGGTAATCCTGAGTTAGGAAAACAAATGGGATTGCGTGCCGAAAAGAAATATAAATTTTTTAACGGCACTATAGCCAGTGAACTACTGACTTTTTCAATTGATCAGGACGCGTTTGTTAAAAGCCGCGTTGAACAAGATGAGCGTTTTAGTGATGATGAAAATAAGCGTCAAGTAGCCGAAGCAAAAGTAAAAGAATCTGTCCAGCAGGAACGCGAACAAGCTCTAACCCCCGGCGCACAAATGCTGGCGAATCGGTTGCAGAAAAATAAAAAACAATTGGATAAATGGTTGAAAGCCAATCAAATCAGTTGTTACCGACTCTATGATGCCGATATGCCGGAATATTCTGCGGCGATTGATATTTACACCGGTCAAATACAGCCGGGTAAACCTGAAAAAATTTATGCACATGTGCAGGAGTATGCAGCACCCAAATCGGTCGATGAAGAAAAAGCCGCTGCACGTTTTCAGGAAATTACCCTGGCTGTGCCTTATGTATTGAATATTCCGCAATCACAAATCAGTTACAAACAGCGTCGTCGCAATAAAGGTAAAACCCAATACGAAAAAGTACAGGAAACACCGACCGGTGACTTGTTTAGTGTTCAGGAAGGGATTAGCAAATTGCATATCAATCTTTGGCAATATCTGGATACGGGTTTGTTTCTGGATCACCGACCTGTTCGTAAGATGATTGCAGAACAAGCCAAAGATAAACGTTTTTTAAATTTATTTTGTTACACCGCCAGTGCCAGTGTGTATGCAGCGATGAATGGTGCGCGTTATACAGTGAGTGTGGATATGTCCAACACCTATCTGAATTGGGCTAGAAAAAACTTTGCGTTAAATGGTTTAAGTGAATCCAAAAACCGTTTGGTACAGGCGGATTGTTTACAATGGTTGGAAGAAAATGATCAATTGTTTGATTTGATTTTGTTGGATCCTCCCAGTTTTTCCAATTCAAAACGTATGGATGATGTGTTGGATATTCAGCGCGATCATGTGGATTTAATTCACAAGTCCATGCGTGCTTTGGATGAGAAAGGTACTTTGATATTTTCCAATAACCTGCGCAGTTTTGATCTGGATGAAGAAGCTCTATCAGCCTACAACATTGAAAATATATCAGCCAAAACCATTGATGAAGATTTCAAACGTAATCCGAAAATTCATCAGTGCTGGTTGATTAAACATTAATGAGGTTGTGAATAAAATCCCCGCTATTGCGGGGATTATTTTGATTGGAAAATAAATTTCAGACGTTACTGGCTGTGTAATTCCGGCGTGTGATGAATTAACCAGGCAGCTGATCCCACCAGTGCAGCTTTATCATTCAGTACTACGCGAATATTAATATCGTTAACATAATCTTCCAGCGGGCCTTTGTTTCTATATCTTTCCATGAAATTGGATTTTGGAATCATATCGAGTAATTTTGCGGTAATCCCGCCGGTGATGACTATGCCACCACGAGCGCCGGTTGAAAGTGCTTTATCCCCTGCAACTTCTCCGAGAATATCGCAAAAAGTTAACACTGCATCTGTGCAAATGGGATCTGAATTGGCTATGCCTTTGCCACTGACATCGGCTGGAGAATAGTTTTCAGTAGTAACACCAGCAATGATAGTTAATGCTTTATATAAATTCACCAAGCCATTTCCTGAAAGAATATTCTCAACAGACACATGTTTTTGTTGTTTCAATAAAACACGTTTGATATCCAGTTCTTTTTCATTGGTAGGTGCAAAACTGGCATGACCACCCTCTGTGGCGATTACAGTCCATTGGCCTTTATGTGGAACCAGTTGCGCCATGCCGAATCCGGTACCGGGGCCCATCACCAGAATCGGGCAGAATTTATTGGGTTTACCCTGATGCAGGGTAAAAAATTCATCTTCTTTTTGAAAGGGAACGGCAAATGCGTGAGCGGCAAAATCATTAATCACGTGTAACTTTTTCAGATTTAATGCAAGGCGCAAATCTTCAATTGAAAAACGCCAGTTTAAATTTGTCATAAAAGCTTCACCATCTTCAATGGGGCCTGCGATGGCGATGCAGGCATATTCCGGTGACACATCCAGTTGTCGGAAACAATCTTTTATCATGCTGGCCATATCGGGGTATTCAGCACATTTCAGAGTGATTTGCCTGGCTGCAGTGTAATTAATTTTTCCACTGTGATAACTGGCAGGGTCGTAATCAACCAAGCCAAATCGACCATTGGTTCCGCCGATATCGGCTACTAATAAGTTCATGATGACCTCAGTCGTTAATAAAAAACGGGCGCGAGAATAGCATTAAATTTCCATTTGATCAGCCGGGCATTTTTAACATATTCGTTCGGGTTAAAGATGTCTGATTAAATTGGCGTATTATTTGACAGCGCTGTCATTTGATAGTAGTTTGTCGCACATTTTTATATTTGGCAAGTTCCCGGAGGTCACTTGTGTTGTGGCAGAAAGTTATTAGTAAATTAAAGGCAGATCCAGCACTGGAACTTGAAGTGGAAAAGCTCTTGTCCAAAATGAGCCTGGAAGAAAAAGTGGGTCAAATGATCCAGCCGGAAATTCGCTGGTTAACAGCACAGGATGTAAAGGACTATCACATAGGATCAGTATTAAATGGTGGTGGGTCTGTTCCCAATGGCAACCGTTATTCAAAAGCAGCTGATTGGTTAGCGATTGCCGATGCTTATTATCAGGCTTCAATGGACACTTCTGATGGAAAAATTGCTATTCCCATCATGTGGGGAACGGATGCGGTACATGGCGTTGGTAACATAGTGGGCGCAACACTTTTCCCGCACAACATTGCATTGGGTGCCATGCGTAACCCGGATTTAATTCGCAAGATTGGTGAAATTACGGCAACCGAAATTGCAGTGACAGGTTTGGATTGGGATTTCTCGCCCACAGTTGCAGTAGCACGTGATGACCGTTGGGGTCGCACCTATGAATCCTGGTCCGAGCATCCGGATTTGGTAAAAGAATACGCCAGTGAAATGGTGAATGGTTTGCAAGGTGATGCGAACAGCAAAGAATTTTTATCGCCCGTAAAAGTCATTTCTACAGCCAAGCACTATATAGGCGACGGCGGCACACAAAATGGTATAGATCGCGGCAATTGTTTATCCAGCGAAGAAGAACTTTATCGCATTCATGCGGCAGGTTATGTCAGTGCAATTGAAGCCGGTGTGCAAGCGGTGATGGCATCGTTTAATTCCTGGCATGGCATTCATATGCATGGTCACCAATATTTATTGACTGACGTACTGAAAGAAAAATTGGGTTTTGATGGATTGGTTGTCGGTGATTGGAATGGTCATGGATTTGTTGCAGGTGCCACAGTATTAAATTGTCCGCAGGCGATTAATGCCGGTTTGGATATTTTTATGGTGCCCGATCCAGACTGGAAAGAGTTGTATCACAATACGGTTGCACAAATTAAATCCGGTGTGATTCCACAATCGCGTTGTGATGATGCAGTGCGTCGAATTCTCCGCGTGAAATTGCGTGCAAATTTATGGAACAAAGGTTTGCCATCTTCACGCCCGCTTTCCGGTCGTGATGATTTGTTAGGTGCACCTGCACATCGCGCAGTGGCGAGACAAATTGTGCGCGAATCATTAGTGCTGCTGAAAAATAAAAATCAATTATTACCTTTATCGCCAAAACTCAATGTATTGGTTGCAGGCGATGGTGCAGACAATATCAGCAAACAAACGGGTGGTTGGTCAGTTAACTGGCAGGGCACTGGCAATACTATGGCGGATTTCCCCGGTGCTACAACCATATGGATGGGAATTGAAGCGGCAGTGAAATCTGCCGGTGGAAAAGCGGTGTTGAGTCCTGAAGGTGAATTTCAACAAAAACCGGACGTCGCCATAGTCGTGTTTGGTGAAGATCCCTATGCGGAAATGCAAGGCGATGTGCAGCACCAGTTATTAAAAGCAAGTGATACACGCGATATTGATCTGCTGAAAAAATTCAAATCCCAAAACATTCCTGTAGTCGCATTATTTGTAACCGGTCGTCCCATGTGGATTAACCGTGAATTGAATGCATCCGATGCGTTTGTGGTGATCTGGCAACCCGGTACTGAAGGTGGCGGAATTGCCGACGTATTATTCAAAACAGCAACAGGTGAGATAGCGCATCCAATAAAAGGTCGTTTAAGTTTTTCATGGCCGAAAACACCGGATCATGGCCCATTAAATATTGGCGATGAACATTATGATCCGCTCTTTGCTTATGGTTATGGTATGACTTACGGTCAGGAAAATACCCTCGATGATAATTTGAGTGAAGAGGGATTGTCCGAAGTAATTTGTTCCGATGTGTTGGAAGTATTTAATCGTCGCCCGGTCGCGCCTTATTTTATTTTGCTGGAAGGTAAAAATAATGATCGTGTGGTGATGAATGACAATCAGGTTACTGTGTCTTCGCTCAGTGTCAGTGTTATAGATCGCGATGTGCAGGAAGATGCAAGGCGAGTGCAATGGAATGGGGAAGGGCTCGGAATCGTTGCGCTCTCAACACATAATCGACAAGTTTTAAGCGATTATTTTGAGTCCGATTCTGCATTGGTATTCGATGTCAAAATTAATCAGGTTCCCGAAGGGCAGGTGATGGTGCGCATAGGTTGCGGCCCCTCTTGCAATACCGAAGTTGATATCACCAGTCAGTTTAAAACCATAGCGGGAGCAGGTTGGAAAACAATTTCCATCAGCCTGAATTTATTCCCTGAAGTGTTAACCAATTTTGGTTTACACAGATTACCTCATGAATTATTTGCGTTGGTAATAGAGCCTTTTGCTTTGGTATCCAGCCATAAATTGGATCTGGTTTTTTCCAACGTGCGTTGGGAAAAACACCAGGGTAAAGATAAAACTATTCTGGTCCGCTAGTTTTTTCTTCCTTTATTTTTCATCCTTTCATTGAAAGCCTTCCCCCAATTCGACCGGGTGAAGGCTTTTGTGTTGCTTTCGGTGACAATTTTTTAAACTGTGCTGCAAATCCTGGTGCAGTGCAAAAAATATATTTACCCTCGGCAGCTAATCAATCCAATAGAATTGTGACCCTGTCATTCGTTATCTGATTTTTGTTTATTTGCCGTTAGTTTGTTCGTAAAACCATCTAACAGGTTTTTTTTTCCGTTTAACACGAACCTGACTCAATGTTTTTTGTGAGTCGCATAATACCTATAAAAAAGTGGAGATTTGGCAGAGGTTGAGTTGTCCTCTGGTTGCAAAATTCAAAACTGGTTAGTCAATAATAAATTTCACTCTTATCTTTTGTACCCCATACGGAACAGAATTATGAAAATTTCCCTCGTTGTACGTTATCTGTTAATTACCGTTTTTTTTGTTGGTTTTCATCAGGCCCAGGCTGATGTCTATTCTAAAAAAGTGGATTTTGATTCGACATCAGGTTGGAGGCTTGACACTGTAGGGAGTGGCAGCAGAGCAATCTTCCTTGAGCGTGGAAGTTGTTGCGGTGGTTGGGTTGCTCACTTGAATGTAAGTGGAGCAACAGGTGGTTGGTCTGCCGTAGGGCGTGAATTTAAATTTCCATCAAGAGCAGTGTCAGGAAAAAGCATTTCGAGTGCAGTGTTATGGGCGGGTAGCTCCGTTACTGTGAATATGGAAGTTATTGATCCAGCCACATGGCGATATGTAGCAGTCGCTACTCACAAGGGATCATTTGGTGTACCACAAGGAGCCGGTGCAGCAATTCCTTTCCCTTCTTTTACTGTTCCTTCCAAATCAGTTTATTTTCGTGTTGCCTTGACTGGTGCTGGTAGTGCGGTTTCGTTGGATGTGGATCAAATGACTTTCGCTGCTAACTATTAAAAATATCACGGCTCGTATTTTTTTATCTAAAACACTGACAACTAAGGTATTGAATTATGAAAATTTCTTTTAATGCAATGCGTTTTGTTTTTATTTTATTTTTTCTTGGTGTTTATCAAACTCAGGCGGCTGAATATACCTACTGGGCGTCGATCACTTTGCCAGGTTGGAATTATGAGGCTTACAATCAGGCCGGTGCGTTGCCACCAAACAAAAACAGTTCGGAAGCATTACTTACTGTACATTGGAAGGCAACAAAAAATTGGTCAGCTGTTGGTCGTCAATATCAATTTCCAGCAAAAATGGTGTCGGGGAAAAGCACCGTATCGAGTGCGCAAATTAAATCTTGGGAAGCCTATGTTGTTAACATGGAGGTGATAGATCCAGTTACCTGGAGGTATATCGCCGTTGCACAAAGAGAAGTTCGCGGAACCGGTAAAACAGATACCATTCTTTTTCCTACTTTTACCATTCCAGCGAAGCCTGTTTATTTTCGAGTTTCCAATGTTGTGCCTTGGGAAGAGGAGCTGTTAGATAAGTGGGTGGGTTTGTTTATACCCAGTATGCAATTTAAGGCCACTTATTAAAAATGAAGCGAGTTCTATTTGTTAGT
>CBFGPN010000178.1:0-8219 GCA_965650675.1 uncultured Cellvibrio sp. | reverse complement strand
GTACAAACCGGTATGATTCCATCCCGTGAAAAAAGAATTCGTGAAGCCACAGTCAACATTATGAAAGAAGGCCAGGTGACTGAAGAGCGCAAGGTAAAAGTGGGTGTGACTAACCGCGTGCAGGCAGAAATTATTGAAGGTTTGCAAGAAGGCGAACAAGTAGTGAGCAGTATTACCAAGCCCAATCAAGTGAAAACTGCAGCTGGTGGCTGGGGTGGCGGTCCAGGTATGGGAAGACGTTAATGGATCAACCACTGATTCAACTTTCCAATATTACGAAAACGTTTCGTAACGGTGAATTATCTGTGCAGGTTTTGCATGGAATTGATTTGCAAATTTATGCTGGCGAATTTGTAGCGATTATGGGGCAGTCTGGCTCCGGCAAATCTACGCTGATGAATATTTTAGGTTGTTTGGATAAAGCAACCAGCGGTCATTATTTTTTTGCCGGAAATAATGTATCGGAATTGGATCGCGATGGTTTGGCACATTTGCGACGCGAAGCCTTTGGTTTTGTTTTTCAAAGTTATAATTTATTGGCCAGCTCTACTGCTTGTGAAAATGTTGAATTGCCTGCAACCTATTCCGGATTGCCCGCAGAAAAACGCCGTGAGAGATCGATTGAATTATTAACTTCTTTGGGTTTGCAGGAAAGATTGGATCATAAGCCCAATCAATTGTCGGGCGGCCAACAACAGCGGGTGTCGATTGCCCGCGCATTGATGAATGGTGGTCAAATTATTTTGGCTGATGAGCCAACGGGTGCGTTGGACAGCCAAAGTGGTAAAGAGGTAATGCGTTTATTAAAAGAATTAAACGCGCAAGGTCACACTATAATTCTTATTACCCACGATGCCGAAGTTGCCAAAAATGCGGATCGATTAATTGAGATTCGCGATGGTAAAATTATTGCCGATGCAGGCCCGTCAATTTCTAGCGATAAAAAAATTCTGCCGTCCTTAACCAACACCGAATCCCGATTAAAAAGTGAATTGCTGGAAGCCATGAAAACGGCATTTCGCTCTTTGCACTCCAATATTTTTCGAACGGTGCTCACTTTATTGGGGATCGTAATTGGTGTGGCTTCGGTGATCAGTTTGATGGCAATTGGCGACGGAGCGAAAAAATCGGTTGTGGATTCCATCAGTGCCATGGGCAGCAATTTATTATTGATTCGTCCTGGATCGCCCACGCAAAATCGATGGCGTTGGGATTTGATGACACTGGTACCGGAAGATGTGGATGCAGTAAAAGAATTGCCGCATGTGGCTTCGGCTTTGCCCGAGCAAAATGGTCAATTTACTTTGCGTTATGGCAACCTTGATCATTCAACTGAAATTCAAGCAACTGCGCCAGAGTTTCCTTCTGCCCGTAAATGGCAAGTTGCGCAGGGTACTTTTTTTACAGCAGAAGATGATAAAAATTACGCAACTGTTGTCGTTTTGGGAAAAACTGTCGCAACCAAATTATTTGCCGATAAAAACCCATTGGGCGAATTTGTCATTATTAACAATGTATTGTTTCAAGTGATTGGTGTGATGAGTGAGCGTGGCGCTGATCCGGGAGGACAGGATCAGGATGACAAAGTGTTCGTGCCTTTTAAAACCGGAAGCTTGCGGATCATTGGTCAAAAACATTTGCGTAGCATTATTGTTTCAATTGATGATGAAAAAAATATGGAGACGGCGCAAACACGTATTCACAGTGTGATGATGGAGCGCCATGGTACAGAAGATTTTCAAATTCGTAGCATGTCATCGCTGATTGATATGGTGTCAGAAACACAAAATACCATGACGATTTTGTTAGGCTCGATTGCTGCCATTTCGTTGTTGGTAGGTGGAATAGGTGTGATGAATATTATGTTGGTGAGCGTGACAGAGCGTACACGCGAAATTGGCATTCGCATGGCAACCGGTGCCCGCACTCGTCATATCATGCAACAATTTTTAATTGAAGCTCTGGTGGTTTCTGCCATTGGTGGTTTGATTGGCATTTTGGTGGGGTTAGCGACTGCCAGTTTGGTCGGCCGTTTTGGAATGCCAGTCGCTTATTCAATATGGCCGGTGATTATGGCATTCAGTTGCGCATTTGTAACAGGATTAATTTTTGGCTATTTGCCTGCACGAAAAGCGGCAAGACTAGACCCGGTTATGGCATTGGCTACGGAGTGATGATGAAATTATTGTCATATTGGTTTTGTATGGATATTTATAAAAAATATTCCTGGTCGTCATTCCTGCGAAGGCAGGAATCCAATTATTTTGTTGCATCGCTGGATTCCTGTCTTCGCAGGAATGACGGGGGATTTTTTGTATTACAAAAGTTTCTTGTTGTAGCATGCATTTTTTTAATGACGGCTTGCAGCTCGTCAACAAAAATTGAACAACCCGATATTCAATATGCGTCTGCTTTTACTTACTCTGATGCTCAAACAACACCGGCAGTGATAGATCAAACCTGGTGGACTTATTTTCAATCAGAAAAATTAAACCAGTTAATGCAATCGGCCAATCAACAAAGTCTTGATTTGTTGATGATTGCCGAGAGAGTTAAGCAAGCTGAATTACAATTAAAGATTGCCGATGCCAGTTGGTTTCCAACGTTAAATGCCAAGGTTTCATCTGGTGAGCGTAATTCTGAAAATTTGGCAGGCGTGACCACAAGAAGTGAGTCCACCGGCGTCAGTTTGAATATGCAATATGAAGTTGATTTGTGGGGCGGTATTGCCGCTACACGACGTGCGGATAAGGCGATAGCAACAGCTAATCTCTACAATCAACAAGCCGCTGCCTTAAGTATTAAAGCCGCTGTTGCTTCAGGTTGGTTCGATTATCTTGCATTACAGGAACGTATCGCTACTACACAAAAAAATATTGTTATCGCTGAAAATATCCAGCGTATTGTCGAAGCCAAATATAATAATGGCGCTGCCAATGCAGGGGAAGTTGCGCAGCAAAAAACCAACCTGCTTAATCAGCAAGCCAGTTTGTTGCCCTTGCAATTACAAGCTAAACAGGCCTCTTCTGCTTTGGCTATTTTATTAGGTCATTCGCCAATTGAATTTACTCCGCCAGCAGAAAATTTATTATCTATTTCTGTGCCGGAATTATCACCTGGCACACCCGCTGATTTGATTGCACGCCGACCTGATGTGGCAGTAGCAGAGGCGGAATTAATTGCTGCCAGGGCGGATGTGGTGCAAGCGCGCTCAGCGTTATTGCCGACATTCGATTTGTCCGCCAGTATTGAGAAATCTTCGTCAGAATTGTTTCGCTTGAATCCGGTAACCAGTGCCAACAGTTGGGCGGTATCGCTTGCGCAAACGGTTTTTGCAGGTGGACGATTGTGGAATCAAAAACGTGTGACTGATTCGCGTGCAGAAGAACTTTTGTTGCAATATCACAAATCCATTTTGCTTGCCTTGCAAGAAGTGGATGACACTCTGGCGACAACGGAAATTACCAGACAACAGGAAATCAGCCAGCAGGAAATTGTTAAACAGGCCGAATTAAGTTTACGCCTTGCGGAAAGTCGTTATCGTCAGGGTAGCAATGAATTAATTAATTTGTTGGATGCGCAGCGCAGCTTTGCACAAGCACAGGATACTTTGGTACAACAACGTTTGTCGCGATTGAAAGCTGCAGTGACTTTATATAAAGCTCTGGGCGGTGGTTGGAATAAACCCTGATTTATTTTTTCCAAAACAACACAATCAATACGCAGAGCCAACCTGTGGGCGTCAATATTTTCCAGACTTCATCAGAGTGAGTTTCCATTAAAGGTTGCGCGCGTCGTCGCCATCCCAATCCCCAGTTTTGGCTTCATTTGGGAAGTCATTGAGTAACAGATTTTTGCCGGGTGACGATAATTTTGCGAAAAATTTTCACTTGATGATTGCTTTTTGAATCATGCAGGTATTAACTCATTTGTGTCATATCCATAAGTTGTACGACGTTTTACTTAATAACGATTTATAACATTAGACGTTAACATCGGCAGGTAGTGATTATGAAAAACATCAAATGGGTCATCTATTCAATATTAGGGTCTTTGTTGGTTGTTGCCATGCTAGTGGCATTGCTTGCCGGTTTGATGACCATGATGAAAGGCGATGTCTACCAAAAATCGGTTAAGGTCATTCAGCAAGATCCCAGAGTGAAGCGTATGCTAGGCAAAAAACTGGAGTTCAGTTTTTTTGTTACAGGCAATATCAGTGAATCAGGTGACAGTGGTGTAGCGACGTTTCAATATACTATTGATGGCTCAAAAAAAGATGCTGAAGTTTTTGTTAATGCAGAACGAAAACAGGGTAAATGGTACTTGGTACATGTTATTGTGACAGACAAAAAATCAGATCAGCGAATTTATGTTGTGGGTCAACCAGTAGAATATTAAGTCAAGGCTTACAACACTTGCAGATAATCCTCATCAATTTGGATTGTTATTTAAATCCGGAATCATCAAACTTCCTTAAATTTTATTTTGGTTTATAGTACACCAGTCTATACACTCGTTATGACAGTATATTTTTTTATCCGTTTGGTTCTGACAATTGTCTGTCGTTTAACTAAAATCTACAGTAGTTAGTTTATTCATAATGTGATTGTAATATGTTTAATTTATCGGCGTTAAAATACTCACCATCCAGCCATATTGTTGCAATTGATTTGGGATCAAACAGTTTTCATATGATTATTGCGCATTGGGAAAATGGGCAAATACGCTTGTTGGACAAATTACGTGAACCTGTCCAGTTAGGTTTTGGTTTGCAAGAAGATGGAAGCCTTGCAGAAGATGCAAGAGACAGGGCACTACAATGTTTTGAAAGATTTGGTGAGTGTTTGCGCGGTTACCCTTCAAAAAATGTCCGTATAGTGGGCACAAAAACATTGCGTAGTTTAAAAAATGCCAGGGATTTTTTAGCCGCAGCACAAAACTTGTTGGGATATCCCGTTGAAATTATTTCAGGTAATGAAGAAGCGAGATTGATTTATTTGGGAGTTGCGCAGGGCGTAGCACCTGTAAAAGGCAAGCGATTGGTGATGGATATAGGCGGCGGCAGTACGGAAGTGATTTTGGGTAAAGGAATGAAACCTTTGTTAAAAGAAAGCTTGAACATGGGTTGTGTTGCTATTACCAAACGTTTTTTTGCCGATGGGAAAGTCAATCAGCGTAATGTGACCAAGGCCATGGTCGCTTGCTTGCAAGAGGTTGAGCCCATAAAAGATGATTTTTTTGCGCATGAATGGCAGGAGGTATTGGGCGCGTCAGGAACAATTAAAACCATTGCAAAAGTTTGTCGGCAACAAGCCTGGAGTAATGGTGCTATACGCTTGGAACATCTCGAAAAAATTATTGGATTTTATTTACAGAATGGCAATATTCATGCACCTTACCTGGATTTGTCTGAAGACAGACGAAAAGTATTTTTGGGTGGTGCCATAGTATTAAATGCACTGTTTCAATCTTTTGCATTTAAAGAAGTAAACGCAGTTGATTGGGCATTGCGAGAAGGGCTGTTATTTGATTTGAAGGGGCGAATGGAAAATTATGATATTCGCCAATCCAGTGTTGATGCATTAGCCTTGCGTTTTCATGTCAATCAGGAAAAAGCGCTGGCCGTAGAAAAAACAGCGTTACTATTGTTGAAACAAGTATCCGGCATTTGGCATTTGGCAGAAGGAGATGCAAGCAAGTTGTTAAGCTGGGCAGCACGACTTTATCAAATAGGCTTGGATATTGCCCACAATGATTATCATAAGCACGGTGCGTATGTAGTGCAGCATGTTGATTTGGCTGGTTGTTCTCGCGCAGAGCAGGAACAACTTGCAGTTCTGGTTCTGGCGCACAGAAAAAGATTCCCTGTAAAACATTTTCCTTTGCATAATCTTGATCTGGTGCATCTTGCAATTTTATTGAGAATAGCGGTCATCTTTCATCGCAGTCGATTACGGGATTCAAATCCTGCAATTAAATTGCAGGTAGACGATAATCATTTGGTCTTGAAACTATCTCATAAGTGGTTGGAGAATCACCCACTTACTTTGGCTGATTTGGAAAACGAGCGCAATTATTTACAGGAAATCGGTTATCGACTCGATATAGAGACAAATTAGCTGTGGCTGTGGATCAAGTTAAATTACACAAACTTTCCAATAAAGTATCTTGCACTGAAATTGCCGCTTCTTGTTCTGCTGGTAATAATTGTTGATAGTTTCCATCCTGTTGTAATATCCATGAACCTGTATTGTCTTTCAGGTAAAGATGTAAATCTTCTATTATGCGTTCACGAATTTTTTTATTTTTAATAGGAAAACAAATTTCTACACGGTGAAGCATATTGCGAACCATCCAGTCAGCACTGGAGCAAAACAATTGTGAATTTCCCGCATTTTCAAAATAGAACACGCGATGGTGTTCTAAAAAACGTCCTATAATTGAACGCACGCTGATATTTTCTGAAAGCCCTTCTATGCCAGGTTTTAATTGACAAACACCCCGTACAATTAATTCTATTTTTACGCCTGCTTTGGACGCAGCATAAAGTTCATTTACCAATTCTTCATCATACAAAGAATTCATTTTTGCAATTATGCGAGCAGGTTTTCCTGATTCAGCATGTTCCTTTTCAGCTCTGATTAAACGAATCATTCCTTTGTGTAGAGTAAAGGGCGCATAAAGAATAGCATCCATTTTTGAAGCTTTGCCCATACTCGACAGTTGTAAAAAGACACGATAGACATCATCACCAATTTCTTTATCGCATGTGAGCAGGCTATAGTCAGTGTAAATTTTACTGGTACGCGGATGATAATTGCCCGTACCTAAATGCACGTAATAACATAAACCTTCGGTTTCACGGCGAGCAATTAAAATCATTTTGGCGTGAGTTTTAAATCCTACAACGCCATAAATGACGTGAATACCATAACTTTGCAAGCGTTCAGCCAATTGAACGTTTAGTTCTTCATCAAATCGCGCGCGCAATTCAACAATTACTGTAACCTCTTTGCCCGCTTTGGCTGCGGCGACAAGTGCTTCCACTATGGGTGAATCAAGGCCTGTTCGATAAAGAGTTTGTTTAATTGCCAGCACTTGAGGATCATTCGCTGCTTCACGTAAAAAATCAACAACAGCCTGAAACGAATCAAAAGGATGATGCAATAATAAATCCTGTTTTTGCAAAACTTCAAAATAGGATTTACTCCGTCTGGGTAATTTCGGCATGTTTTGCGTAAAAGGTTTGAAATAATATTTTGCGTCTTTTACCAGATCAAATAGATCACTGAATCGATTTAAGTTGACAGGACCATTAATCCTGTAAAGCCCTTGTTTGTTGATATCGCAACGTTCGCGTAAAAAATCTTCAAGATCTGCAGGGCAGGTATCTGTAATTTCCAATCTGACTTCATCACCGTATTGTCTATGCACCAGTTCGCCTTGAACAGCGCGTAACAGATCATCCGTTTCTTCTTCATCGAGAAAAATATCTGAATTACGTGTCAGGCGAAATTGGTAACTTTCAATAACCGTCATGCCAATAAAAATTTCAGTCATGAAGTAATTGATGATGGATGATAGAAATACAAAAGCTCGCCCATGATCAACCAAATTGCCGGGTAGTTCGATTAATCGCGGTAATGAGCGAGGCACCTGAACTATGGCGCATCCTGAATTTCGACCAAACGCATCTTTACCGTCCAGCTTGACAATAAAATTGAGACTTTTGTTGAGTATGCGTGGAAATGGATGTGCCGGGTCCAATCCTATGGGGCTGAGAAGCGGCAATATGTCTTGATGAAATACTTCTTTCAATTGCTCTTTTTGTGCGTCTGTCCATTCTTCGCGTTTCAGTATGCTGATACCTTCGGTGCGTAGCAGGGGCAGTATATCCTGATTGAGAATGCGGTATTGTTCATCAACCAGTTGATGTGCCCTTATCGAAATTTCTGTCAGGGATTTTTCCGGTGTCAACTCATCGGGACCAAGCGCAGGTGAAGCGCCATCGGGCAGGGTTACCAAACCACCCACACGCACTTCAAAAAATTCATCCAGATTGGTTGAAAATATGCAGAGAAACCTCAGCCTTTCCATAAGAGGTAATTGTGGGTTACAAGCTTGATGTAGAACGCGACGATTAAATTCCAGTAAGCTTAATTCGCGGTTGAAATAGGGTGGGGACACAAAGTAAAGCTCTGAATAATTTTAGCGCCGAT
>CBFGPN010000177.1:0-8241 GCA_965650675.1 uncultured Cellvibrio sp. | reverse complement strand
GGTGGTGGGACCGCAGTAACGGCTCCCAGTACTGAACAAACGGTACCTTATGGTTTAGTCTTTTTGGGTGGCAAACTGACCGCTGCGTCAAGCGTGTCGAAAGGCTCGGTTGCCCTTGGTCGCAATTGGAGACCTTATGGTGCAGCCGCTTATATTCGTACCGATCTTGGGCAACACATTTCTGCGGTGGGCTGGGTGAAGATGAGTGAAAACACCCTGGATACCGCACGTTTCTCCGAGTATTTAACGACGGGTGCTGGCGCCAATCCTTCTGCTCGTGCATCGCAATCAAAACAATTAACCGCAGCGCAAGCAGCGACTTACACCATCAGTAATATTTTTGGTTCATGGACGCCAAGCTATAGCAAATAAGTGAGTGTGGGTCATGAGTTGTTGATGGCCCACTAACCGAATATTTTTCGATAATTTTTATTCAGGTTAACTATGAAAACATCAACAACTTTTTATCAACAATTCTTATTGGGTATTTCCATTGCCGCATTGAGTTCCGGTGCCTGGGCAGCTTGCAGTTATACAGTGACCAACAATTGGGGGAGTGGATTCACGGGCGAAATCAAAGTCACCAACAATACCAGTCAATCAGTGAGTGGTTGGTCAGTTTCCTGGCAGGAGTCAAATGCATCAATCACCAACGCCTGGAATGCAACCTTAAGTGGATCAAATCCCTACACAGCGGCGTCGGTGGGATGGAATGGTTCTCTCGCTCCCGGCGCATCAGCGACTTTTGGTTTTCAGGCTAATGGTACTGCCGGTGCACCGACAGTCAGTGGTAGTTTGTGCAGCGGGACTTCAGTTTCGAGTTCAAGCCGATTGGTTTCCAGTTCAAGCCGATCCAGTTCAATTAGCTCCAGTTCCAGATCGAGTTCTATTTCCATTTCAAGCAGGTCCAGTTCGATCAGTTCCAGCTCCCGATCAAGCTCTCTCTCCAGTTCCAGTCGTTCATCATCCAGTTCGATTAGCAGTTCAAGAAGTTCTTCCTCGTTTTCTTCTGCTTCCTCCTCAATTGCCAATGAAAGCAACTGGGTCTTTGAAGAAAATGCCGTGGGATTTTGTAGTACCGGGGTGATAGATACCAAACATACTGGTTACACAGGAACCGGGTTTTATGACAGCGAAAATGCGATAGGTGCAACGCTTGCCTGGAGTGTGAGTGCAGCCAGTGCAAAAACCTATTCTGCACAAATCCGTTTTGGTAATGGCAGTACTGCTGCGCGACGTGCAACTCTGGTGGTCAATGACGTACAGGTGAAATCCCTGGATTTCCCCGCAAACGGTAGTTGGACTCAATGGCAGACAGTGAATGTCGAGTTACCACTGAAAGCGGGAACCAACAGCGTCAAACTGGTGGCAGAAACAGCCAATGGCTTGGCAAATATTGACAGTATCAGTGTGACGGGTAATAGCATAACGCCCGCAAGTTGCCCGCAAGTGAGTACTGATTGTCCGCTGACTCAGGAGGGTTTTTCGACAGTAAATGCGGATGGACAAAATGGTACAACCGGTGGGCAAGGTGGCCAAACGGTGACTGTGACCAATCACAGTGATTTGAATCGTTACGCAACGGCTACCGAGCCTTACATTATTCGTGTTCAGGGCGCGATAAAGTTATCTCCCAAGGGAACCGAAATCCGTGTGAAATCTGATAAAACCATTATCGGTGTTGGTACCACCGGTGAAATTGTGGAAGGCGGTTTTATGCTGGAGGAGGGCGTGCATAACGTCATCATCCGAAACCTCACAATTCGTGATGGTTTTGTTGAGGGCGATTGGGAAGGTAAGACCCAGGATTATGACGGCATTCAAATGGATACTGCCCATCACATCTGGATTGACCATAATCATCTCACGCGAATGGGTGACGGTTTGATTGATAGCCGTAAAGACACCAGTTACCTCACTGTGTCATGGAATATTATGAGCGATCACAATAAAGCATTTGGTATTGGCTGGACTGAAAATGTCACTTCACAAATGACTATTCACCACAACTGGATGCGTGATCTGGGTACAAGAAACCCAAGTACTGATAACGTATTACGAGCGCATCTTTTCAACAACTGGCTGCAAAATATTACAACTTATGGTAATTATTCCCGTCAGGGCACCAATATGGTGTTGGAAAATAGTGTGTTCGATAATGTTAATAACCCACATTATTACGATACTGGTAGCCTGGTTGCTATAGGCAATATTTACCGTAATACCACAGGTCAACGGGAATCATCAGGAAGCAGTTACTCCTTTTTCAACCCTAAAAACTTTTACAACTACACACTTAACCCTGCCAGTGAAGTGGAAGCACTTTTGAAAAAATGTGCTGGTCCACGTGCTGAATTGGGTCAATAACAACACGACAATTATTACTGGAGTCAAAATGAAAAAACCAATAATTCTCAGTACGCCAATCAAGGCGTTTATAGGTATAACAGCACTGGCGATGGCGTCTTCATCCTGGGCCGCTTGTACTTACACTGTGACCAATAACTGGGGTTCGGGCTTTACCGGCGAAATCAAAGTCACTAACAATACCAGCCAGACAGTGAATGGCTGGTCGGTCTCCTGGCAAGAATCAGGTTCTACAGTGACCAACGCCTGGAATGCAACCTTGAGTGGATCAAACCCCTATACCGCTACGGCCTTGGGATGGAATAGCACGCTTGCCCCAAATGCTTCAGCCAGTTTTGGTTTTCAGGCAAACGGAACAGCAGGTGCGCCTACAGTGAATGGTACTTTGTGTGGTACGACTACAACATCATCAGTATCCAGCAGCAGATCAAGCGTCAGTAGTTCAATCAGCCGATCATCAAGTTCTGTCAGCAGTTCAAGATCGAGCAGTAATTCAGTTGTTAGTAGCTCAAGATCCAGCAGCATTAGCTCCTCAAGATCAAGCAGCTCAAGTGCTCCCTCAACTTATTCCTTAACTATTCAGGAAGCGCAATCAGGTTTCTGCCGTGTAGATGGCATAGTGACTGAATCGACCAATGCAGGTTTCACAGGTAATGGTTACACCAACACCAACAATGCTCAGGGTACCGCGATTGTTTGGGCGATTGAGTCACCGAATAGCAGTCGTTACACATTGACCTTCCGTTTTGCCAATGGTGGAACGGCCAACCGCAATGGTTCTTTGTTGATAAATGGTGGCAGCAACGGCAATTACACCTTGAGTTTGCCTGCGACAGGTGCCTGGACCACATGGCAAACCGCCAGTGTTGAAGTGGATCTGGTTCAAGGCAATAACAGTCTGCAACTGACTTCTCTTACAGCCGATGGTCTTGCCAATATCGACTCGTTAAAAATTGATGGTGCACAAGCGAAAGCCGGTGTTTGTAATGTGACTTCTTCATCGTCTTCATCTTCAAGATCAAGTTCAATTTCAAGTTCTTCAAGATCAAGTTCGTCCAGTTCAGCATCCAGCGTTAGCGCCCCGATGCTGACATTGGATGGCAACCCGGCTGCCAGCTGGTTAACCAAATCAAGAACCAAGTGGTCTACAAGTCTGGCGGACATAGTGCTTTCTTATCAGCAATCAAATGGTGGATGGCCTAAAAATCTGGATTACGCGACAGTAGGTGCGGGAAGTGGTGGTAGTGAAGCAGGTACCATCGACAATGGTGCAACCATTACTGAATTGGTTTACCTCGCCGAAATTTACAAGAATGGTGGCAATACCAAATACCGTGATTCGGTACGTAAAGCAGTGAATTTCATTGTGAGTTCACAATACAGCACAGGTGCATTGCCTCAGTTTTATCCGCTTAAAGGTGGTTATGCAGATCATGCAACCTTTAACGATAACGGCATGGCTTACGCGTTAACTGTGTTGGATTATGCTGCGAATAAACGCGCACCGTTTGATACAGATGTCTTCTCTGATTCCGATCGTGCTAGATTCAAAACTGCTGTTACCAAAGGTGTTGATTACATCCTCAAAGCGCAATGGAAACAAAATGGCAAATTGACTGTATGGTGCGCACAACACGGCGCAACAGATTACCTGCCAAAAGCGGCACGCGCCTATGAATTGGAATCACTCAGTGGCAGCGAATCTGTCGGTGTTCTCGCCTTCCTGATGACCCAACCACAAACCGCACAAATCCAGGCTGCTGTTAAAGCCGGTGTCGCCTGGTTCAATAGTCCAAACACTTATCTTGCCGATTACACTTATGATTCATCACAAGCTGAAACCAATCCAATTGTGTACAAAGCTGGAAGCAAAATGTGGTATCGCTTTTACGATTTAAATACCAACCGAGGTTTCTTCAGCGACCGCGACGGCAGCAAGTTCTACGACATCACCCAAATGTCTCTGGAACGTCGCACTGGATATAGTTGGGGTGGTTCTTACGGAACTTCAATTATTTCTTTCGCGCAAAAAGTTGGATATCTGTAATTCGCGTTTGAGTTAAAAAACTGAAAACAAAAAGCTCCGCTAGTCGGGGCTTTTTGTTTTTTGCTAATCAGAACGCAGTCACATCCCTCACAGTCCCCACCTTGTTCTGTCATTCCTGCGAACGCAGGAATCCAGCACTTTGAGTTTTAAACAATAAATTAAAAATCTGGATACCTGCCTTCGCAGGTATGACTATATATTTTCGATGATTGAGTACTGGCTCTGAGTGCCGCGTTATTGTCATGGCTTTTACCAATGCAATTGGTTTTATCGGCTCCAATTTAATTGCAGTCACACAGAAAACGCCTATATTAGCTTTGAGTGTCGGAGTGCTAATACTGGTAGGTTTCGTTTTAGGTGTTTTCTTTGGAATTTGGGGGTTAGTTCTATTTAAAAAAATAAACTTAAATCGGTTTTAATTCAATCAATCATTGGTACGATAATAAGCACATTGCTATTAATTATTCTGTTGGTAAGTTCAATTACTAGTTTTATACACTATTCGAATCAAAGCTAACAATTCAATCTATCGGACTCGCAAGTTGCATCGTGATGAATGAAATTGAGGCAAGAATTTTAGTTCTGCCTACCATTGAGGGTTGCACCATCACCAAGGTTGAAGATTTTGGTGATCTTTATTGTGTGTATTTTGTCAATACCGAATATTTTCAATCCGGAAATATCGAAGATTTGAAAATTGGCTATGGTCCATCCTTTGTAGAAAAATTAACAAAGAAAATATTTTCTACCGGCTCTGGTCAAACAGCGGAGTTTAGCGTTAGAGCTTAAAAAGAAACCGGTAGTGTTTATGCAAGGCCGACTAATTCTCTCATGTTGATCGGCGTTGAAAGCAATGCAAAAAATAGCGCAGTTCTCGCAATTAAAAATGCTTTATTTGTAAATCTCATGAAAGCCAAGTCAATTTATGAAACTTTAGAAGCAGGAAATAGTATTGAATATAGTTTTGAGTCAGAACATAGTACTGAAAAATCAATAAAAACATTAAAAGCAGCTGGCGTTACTGCTAAGGTCATATGGAAATGAATGCAACAAAGTTATCAAGCGAATGGTTTTTATTGTGCTTAATCTTTCGCGATTCTCATTATGTGTAACGCAAAATCGTAAAAAACTGCCACTTACTTCGTTAAGTAGAAACAGAATCGAGATTATTTTAATGAAAAAGATAATTATGTTTTTCCTGTTATTGTTATCGCCTCTTTTATTTTCTATGGATGCTTCTTTATTCGATGAAAATATTGGCGATTTGAATTCTGGTAACTTTGAAAAAGTAAGTAGCTTCCTTAATGAAAATGAAAAAGAATATGAAGCTGATCCAGAGTATTATGTAATATTTCTGAATTATTCGTTTCTACGCTCGAGAAATACATCTGTTGTTGCTGCCCAAGGCGATCCGGAAAAAGATGATTTTGCGCTTCTCAGTAAAGAAACAAATGAAGTGGTTGGCTTTTTGGGAGAGCGTACAAATTTCGATAATGATCTCCTTCTTCCTGCAATACAGAAAACGCAAGCCGCTCTTAAGAAATTCCCCAATCGGCTTGATATCCATTTGGGTATAACACACATAAGTAAAGAGGCAGAGTTGTGGGACATTGTTGGCGAGCAATCCGTTGAAATTCTAGAAATTTCACGGAAAAACAATAATAAATGGTTGTGGGGTAGCGTTAATGGAATGTCTGGAGACCCCAGGGAATTTATGCTGCAGAATATAGCATCGAATTGTTCTGCACTTTTTAGTGCGGAGAATGAACTCGCGGATAAGGCGTTAGAAACTGTTTCTCAAAGCCTTATCGAAAATTACCCAAAAGAGGTTTATGGGTATGCAAATCTGGGTGGTTTGTATGCAGCAAAAATGGAATATAAAAAGTCGTATGAATACTATTCGCAGGCGCTAAAGGTTGCACCTGAAGATGAAATAGTTTTGCAAAATATGAAGCATCTAAAGTCACTTGAAAAATAAAGTGTTAAGAAGCGACTATGCTTGCTAGCACGTACAAAGTCTATCGTGTGTGCTACTCAAAATATTGTAGTTGAAAATAACGTGAAAGGAAAAAATAATGAGCGAAAATCCATATAATCCACCAACAACACAGCCCAACAATGAGGCCTCCAGGAAAGGATTGATAGAATCTTTTCTGCTTAGTTTTTTGAGGCATTGGAATGGTGAGGCAAAATTAGTAACTGCATTTTGGGGACATTTTATTTTAGGTAACTTCTTATTCAGCTTAGTCCTGGTTTTAGTAAGTGTAGTTTCATCGGAGTCGAACATCGCAGCCATTTTGCAGGTTGTTTTATCTATACTGAATTTTATTTATTACATTTGCACTGTGCGCTTTATCTGGTCTTGTGCTGGAAATTCGAATTATTCAGGTTTTTTCTACATTGTAAGAGGATTAGTTGTTCTTCTGTGCGTTTTTGCCATTTTCGTAATAACTGGCTATGAAGCAATTACCGATGCATAATAAACATGTTCTCTGGAACGGGCGCATAAGTTCTACCAAAATAATGGTATGTCATTTGAGGCGAAGCATTTTTCAATTAATATATAAGTATTGAACATGGAAACTAACGTAAAGAAAAAATATGATGCGTACCCGGACAGTGTGCAAAAATATTTTTTAAATATTCGAGCAGCAATTTTTGAGGTGGCTAAGGCGGAAGGATTGGATATTGAAGAAACTTTAAAATGGGGAGAGCCTAGCTATCTGGCAAAAGGCGGAAGTACAATTCGGGTAGATTGGAAACCAAAATTTCCTAATCAGTTGTCGGTCTATTTCAATTGTAAAACCTCACTGGTGGAAACTTTTAAAGAGGTCTTCGGGAATGTTTTTCGGTATGAAGGGAATCGAGAGGTAATATTTGCTCTTTCTGAAACGCTGCCACTAACGGAGTTTAAAGCGTGTGTTTCCTTGTCTCTCAGGTACCATAAAATAAAAAATTTACCATTACTTGGCATGTGATTTTTTAAATTAAATTAAAAATTAAATATCCCGAAAAAGAAAAAGCCACGCAATAACGTGGCTTTTTCTTTTCCGTGATTAAAATCAAAATTCCCAGTTAATACCACCTGCAATTTGGTATGCACTGGCATTGTCGTAATCACTGACTACACGACCTGAGATAAAAGTAGAAACACCGTTTTTCAGTATGAATGCAGTGTTCAGGCTCCACTCGTAAAATCTGCTGTCAGGTGAATCTGTACTTAACTTGAAATTGCCCAAACTTCCGGCGTCGATCAGTTGGAAATTCACTGCATCGCTATCCAAATCATTTTGGTTAATTGCACTGAATCGGATTCCCGGAATTACAACACCCCAGGATGTGGTTGCAGTGTAGGAAGTATCAAAACCCAGGCTGCTGTTGAGTAGTGCGTATTTTTGTTTACCTGCTGACATATTCCAGACGGAATCACCGGTTTCGGAAAAAGCATCGACATTGGTTTGCAGATAATCAAGACGGGCAAAGGGTTTCAACGTCCAGGCGCCGGGTTGCCATGCCCATTCCAGTTGGGTGCTTAAACTTAACTGATCGCTACCGTAATCACTGTTCGCTACTGCTGGTGCAGGGAAATCAAATACACGCTTCGCTTGTGTATCTGCAGTGGAGTAACCCGCTTGCAGATCCCAATGTATCGGGCCGCTGTAGTAGGACAAGAAACTGGTCAAGCTGTAAATATCCGAATCCATATTGCCGCCCTTGGAGGCAAAATCGACTTCGTATGATGACCAGTCGAAGGCAACACCCAAACTGAGTTTTCTATCGACGCGATAACCCAATCCAAATAACGCACCAACAGATTTGGATTCATA
>CBFGPN010000176.1:0-8250 GCA_965650675.1 uncultured Cellvibrio sp. | reverse complement strand
TTTCTGAATCAAATCCGCTATCAGATGCAAAATAAAGGCGCGCCAATAAACCTACGCCTGTTGCCATCATATAAAAGGTGATAAACCACAAATAATACCAACAGCGCATTTGAAAAAAATGTTGCGCACTATTTAATGACATAAATCGAATCATAATATGCGGCTGGGCAACCACCGAAAAACCGGCAATCATCCAGACCAGAAAAAACCAGAGTAGATAACTCCATTGAAAATCTGATAGAAAAAGGTAATCATCAATTATTGTTAAATCGGTATAAACCTCTGCAATGCCGCCCATCGATTGCAATACCGCATATAGCATAACCAACATAGCAATAAACATAACAAAGGATTGAGCAGCATCAGTCCAGATAGAAGCGCGTATACCACCTGCCAAACAATAACTCAGCACAATCAAACTACCGAGCAGTATTCCCTGCCATACCTGCCAATCCATCAAAATTTGAATTGCTTTTGCACCGGCAATTAATTGTGCGCCCGCATAAGATAATAAAAAAATCAGTGAAATTATGGCGACAAGATAACGAAAATTTTGATTGTTGAATTGGTTCCAGAAAGTGATTACCGATAAATAACTGGATTCCGATTGACGACAACTGATTTCCTGAAATTTTTTATGAACCAATATCGATGCCAGAAAATCACCCAGCAACCATGCCAACATTAACAATATTGCATATAAACCTTGATAGTAAGTGTAGCCAATCACACCTATAAACATGTAACCGCTATTATTGGTAGCCACCGCTGACAAACCAACCAGCCAAGGCGCTACTGAATTGCTTGCAACATAATAATCCTGCTTGGTATCGCGCTTTTTTCTCACCGACAACAAACCAATTGCCAGAAACAAAATCAGACACAAACTAAAACTTAACAACATAGCGATACCTATGAATTTATTATTTTTTTATTTCAATCAATAGCGATTGAAAATCGGATAATTCATGCAGGGGTTCAAGCGCAGGATCTTTAGCAAAATCTTCGAGAGTTGCGTCACCTTTAATCAGAGCTTTCTTTAAAAACGATAAGGCTTCGTCATAATGTTTTAAGGCTGTGTGCGCACAAGCTAATTGGTAAAAAGCATGGGCATTGGAAGGATCCAACTGCAAAGCGCGCTGACAAAGATTAATAGCCCATTGCGGCTCGTTGGATTCCAGCGCTGCGTCCGCTTTATAGGTCAGCGCCTCACAATCTTTGGGATTGATCGCGAGTATTTGATCATAAATTGTAATTTTATTGGCCGGTGTTGCTTCTTGTGCAGCTCTTAACCATAACGCATGTATCTCCTGGGTTTTTTCTATAGCCATTCGGTTTTCATCTATGTAATCCGATTTTTTATTGAGTTCAGCTTCAAATTCCTTTAAGCGATTTTCATAAACAACAATTAATTTGGCCAGCTCCTCGTTAGCCAGGTTGTTCATTTTTTCTTTGATATCCCTGATGGACTTCCATCCCAGAATTACCAATACCGAACTCACGGCGGCAATTACATAAAAGAAATAAGAAATAGTACTGGTGGCAAAACTGACACTTTTATCAACCGCATCAATTTGCCTGTCAGTAATTTGCTGGAGAAATTCCACTCGTTGAGTAGCCATATCCATTCTGAGCGCTTTTAGCTCATCCAGAATATAGCGCTCTATAAATGGGCTGTAGAGAGGTTTTTCCAATTGCTCAATCGAATCAACTTGCGTCGATTCGGACTGACTATTTTTATTATCGTCTGCTGCTCCCGCAATAGAAAATACCATCAGCCATATGCATAAAATTAATCTGATCAAACCAATTCACTCAGTGCCGGATAAGACCCACTGGCATCATGCACCTCATCACCTTTTAATGGAGGATTGAATACACACGCCATTTGCATTTCTTCGAAGGCTTTTAGTTGATGCTTATCATGTTTATCCAATAAATAAAGAGTTCCCGGCTCAATCGGATAAACCTGCTGATTAGCCAGATCAACAATCTCCCCTCTTCCCGATATGCAATAAACGGCTTCAACATGATTTTTATATTGCATATTCAATGCGGCATTTTTTTTAATCACCGTAATATGAAACGAAAAACCTACCGCATCTTCATTCAGGATTAATCGATTACTTTCCCAACCGGATGAGGTAATTTTTCGCCCCTGACGTTCCGCCTCATTTAATGTTCTAACAATCATAATCCCTCCTGTCAGGCTGTTTTTAAAATGGATTTATGGCTTCTCACTGCCGAAAAACTTAATTCCAATATTTCCATTCCCTTTTTCAAATCTGCGTCACTAATCGTCAAAGGACAAAAACATTTTACAACCTGCCCATGGTTACCCGCTGTTTCAATAATCATTCCCCGTTCAAACGCATGGCGACAAACCTTGTCGGCTATTTCACCTGAAATACATTCAATTCCTTGCATCAAACCTTTACCTTTTATGCCAGCAATCAAATATCGATTGCGCTCAAAAATAGCGGCCAATTGAACGGTTAATTGATTGGCTTTACGCTGGATTTCCTGCTGGAATTTTTCATCTCGCCAATAATAATTCAAGGCAGCTGTGGCCGTGATAAAAGCATGATTGTTACCTCTAAACGTCCCGTTATGCTCACCAGGCATCCAGGTATCCAAATCAGGTTGTATTAATAAAATTGAAAATGGCAAACCATAACCACTTAAGGATTTCGATAAGGTCACTATGTCAGGTTTTATTCCGCTGGACTCAAAACTGAAAAAACTGCCGGTACGTCCACATCCCGCTTGAATATCATCGACAATTAATAACATGTCATGTTTACGACATAATTTTTCAAGTTGTTGCAACCATTTATCCGAGGCTATATTTAACCCACCCTCGCCTTGCACCACTTCAAGAATAACCGCAGCAGGTAAATCCACTCCACTGGAGGGATCGCTTAAAAGTTTATCGATCATTTTGATGGTATCGACATCTTTCCCCAAATAACCACAAAACGGCATGCGTTCAATATTCTGCAGCGCCACACCGGAACCCATGCGATGATGATCATTGCCGGTTGCAGCCAAAGCGCCCAAAGACACACCGTGAAAACCGTTGGTGAATGCAATCACCGAATTTCTTTTTTTATTTTTCCTTGCCAATTTCAATGCTGCTTCTACTGCATTGGCACCCGTAGGTCCGGTAAATTGAACGCGATAATTCATATCGCGTTTTTTTAAAATAACATCGCGAAAGGTTTCCAAAAATTGCGTTTTTGCCTGAGTATGTAAATCCAACCCATGCGTAATACCATCGAATTCAATGTAATCCATTAAAGCTTTTTTAATTAAAGGATTATTGTGACCATAATTTAATGAACCCGCACCCGACAGGAAATCCAAAAAAGGACGACCGGCATCATCATAAAGATAACTACCTCGTGCCTGATTAAACACAACAGGAAATGAACGACAGTAAGATCTGACCTGCGATTCCATTTGTTGAAAGATTGTCATAACAAACGCCTCCGTTATTAAACCAGCCAATGTTTTACTAAAGGATTTTTAAAACTCGCCTTGAGTGCATCCATGTGATCCTGCATATCTTTCAGATCACGATCAGGCAAAGGAGCAATCGACATTTCATATTCATCTTCATGCCCCCCATTAAAGTGCTGGCGGGAATCAAACAATAATTTTCGCTCCGCAACTGCTTGCCACTCGAAAGCCAGTGATTCAAATAGTGTCCAGGAAGCCTGATTGCCCGGGGTGATGGTGGTTGTCAGTCGATTGACACTTTGCAAACAGGGCTGATCGATCAACCACTTCAACATTTTTTTTGCCAAACCCAATCCGCGCAAGGACTCAGCGACTGCAACCTGCCATACAAACAGGGTTTTGGGTTTATTGGGCGGGATATAGCCAGTGACAAAACCAACCAGCTCACCATCTTTGATTGCGGCGGCTGATGTCTGCGAGAAGTGCGAACACTGAAGCAAATTGCAGTAAATCGAGTTCTGATCAAGGGGTGAAGATTCTTTTACCAATTGGTTAAGCTGAACTGCATCCGATGCCTCCAAAGGACGCATTTCGATATTGTGAAAGCTGAACTTTCGGTTGCTCATCATTATTCTCCGATCATTAAACGCCAGAATATGATTACAACACTAAACAATAGTTCAACAAAATTCAAATCGCCCCAAAAGTGATCCGAATAGCAAACACTCACAAAAATCGTCAAAATAACTGGTAAAATTCAACAAAAACATCAAAAATGACGTTAAAATTTATTATCAATATTATTTTAATAATTCATTTTTTATATAAAAATATCAAATATCATTTTAAATATAATTAGATATGTAACTATTTTTGTTACTGAAAGGATCAGTCGGGGATCAAACATCCCTATCCAGTGATTCCACTTCAAGGAAGGGCGAGGCATCTATTTCGCTGGCATCCATCATTTCAGCGACACGTTGGATAGAGGCGATAATCATGTGTTTTTCCCAATCGGCCAATTGCTCAAAACGCTCCACAAAGGCGTCCTGCAAAACCGTTGGAGCTTTAAGCAGTATGGATTCCCCCTTGGGGGTTAATATCAAGTGAACCTTTCGTTTATCGGACTGGGAGCGCAAGCGTGAAAGAATCTCCCTATCCTCCAGACGATCAATAATGGTGGTGACTGTTGCCTGGCTCAAACTCATCTCCTGAGCCAGTTGCTTGATAGACGCGCCTGGATTTTTTTGAATTAACTGCAACAGTCGCAATTGAGGCCCGGTTACTGATGCCGTTTTAACCAACTGCTTTGAATGCAGATCAATTGCACGAATGACACGGCGTAAAGCAGTCAGCGCTATATCAATTTCATTCATAGATACATCTACCCTGTGAATATTTTTGTGCACTATACGCCTTCCCTTCACAATAATCTTCACAGGCAGCGCGTAGAATCACCTGGAATTTGCGAGACGAAAAAACATGTTCAAACTGAATGATTTCAAGTAAATTCACGACCGGTTACATAACAGGAATTCAAAATGCGCTCAATTTTTATCTGGATATTTTCTGCCCTTTGCCTCATCACCCCCTTTTCTCATGCAGCAAGTGGACTTGATCTCACCCACACCACACTCGGCTGGTTTTGTGTCGGTTTATTTATTATTGCTTATGCTTTTGTGATGCTCGAAGAAGTCTTGCACCTGCGCAAATCAAAACCGGTTTTAGCGGCAGCGGGAATTATTTGGATATTGATTGGCTGGGTTTATACACAACAGGATCAATCTGCATTGGCAGAAGAAGCATTCCGGCACACGCTATTGGAATTCGCCGAGCTGATGTTATTTTTGTTAGTCGCCATGACCTACATTAATGCCATGGATGAACGCGGATTATTTAATGCATTACGCGGTTGGTTAATTAAAAAGGGATTTACCTATCGACAGCTCTTCTGGATTACCGGAGTTCTCGCATTTTTTATTTCACCTATAGCCGACAATTTAACAACTGCATTATTAATGTGCGCCGTAGTGTTAAAAATTGCTGACAATGAAAAAGCTTTTATCAATATGTGTTGCGTGAACATTATTGTAGCGGCCAATGCCGGTGGAGCATTCAGTCCCTTCGGCGACATCACGACATTAATGGTATGGCAAGCAGGCAAAGTTGATTTCTTTACTTTTTTCCATCTGTTTATTCCGTCGCTGATTAATTTTTTAGTGCCCGCCATTATTATGAGTTTTTTCATTAAAAATCGCCCATCACAAAAAGATGATGAAGACCGATTTTTGGAGACCCTGACCTACAAAGAAGGTGCATTTCCAATTTTATTTTTATTTTTGGCCACTATTGCCAGCGCCGTTTTAGGACACGTTTTAATTCACATGCCCCCAGTGTTGGGCATGATGATGGGACTGGCTTATCTGAAACTGTATGGATTTTATTTACGTAAAAAAGGCATTGTCGATTTAAAACATGCCGAGCAAGTTAATTCAGACTTCATAGCAAATAACCGAAAAGATAAAACTACCGACATACCTTTGCCATTCGATGTATTTCAACCATTGGCACGATTGGAATGGGATACATTATTGTTTTTTTATGGCGTTATTATGTGCGTTGGCGGTTTGGGATTTTTAGGTTACTTAACACTTTTATCTGAATCACTTTATGGCAACTTCAGTGAAACCACCTCCAACATTAGCCTGGGTTTAATCTCGGCGGTAATTGATAACATTCCCGTGATGTATGCAGTTTTAACTATGGCTCCGGATTTTTCGCAAGGTCAGTGGTTACTGATTACCTTAACCACAGGTGTTGGTGGCAGTATGTTATCAATTGGTTCTGCTGCAGGTGTTGCGTTGATGGGACAAGCACGCGGTTATTACTCTTTCCTTGGGCATTTAAAATGGACACCGGTTGTGGCACTGGGATATTTTGCGAGTGTTTATGTTCATTTATGGTTGAATGCAGGAATGTTTTAAATTCTCAAACTCTTTTGAATTGCAAAAAAAATCAGGCATTGCTGCCTGATTTTTTTTTGCAATTTTATTTGCCGGGTTACATCTGTACGCAAACTGTATAGACACTGGTTTCATTATAAGGATCAGTAAATGCTGCCGCCGCTGGTGGAGTGTTAGCACCGGCAGCACCCAAAGTGGCGCGCATACGCCCGGTATTTCCCAATCCATCATCCAGCTGCACATCTAGTGCAGATGCCGATTTACCAGGCACCTGGCTCAGACAAACAACACGGCCTTGTATGGGTGAGGCAGGGTTACCCACCGAACCACTGGTAAATCCAATTAATCCACCAAATGCATTTTGAGGTAAAGCAGCAGCACCCGTTAATGTAACGTTTCCATTAATAAAACCGGCAGCTCGTAGATGTTGCCAAAATGCACTGGGCTCTCCATTAGGTGCAGTAAAAGCCTGCGCTAATGTGCTGGCAATCACACCATTTATATTCCCCGCTTGCGTCACAGGAGTCCAACTGCCTCCTCTGGCCGTCAACGCACCAATCAGGCCATCATCACCCGGCAAACGCTGGTATCTATCCTGATAAGAATAAAATGCTGCTGTAATACCATTAATTTCATTGGCAGCACGTTTAACTTTGGAGTTTTCAATCAGCTCGGTGCCTTTTAAAACCCCGCCCAACAACAACCCGATAATAACCAGCACTATGGCGATTTCTACCAAGGTAAAACCAGCCTGATTCTTTTTCATCGACATTTTCATAAACACAACCCTACTCTGAATTACCCGAATTAAACACTAACTCCTGACACATCTTTTTTCCTGTTTGACTTGAGTGTAGCAACGATCTGAAAAAATGCAGGAACATCTAGCGAGCTTTACTAATAGCAAAAAGTAATTCAGGCCGTGAAACCCAAATAACAAGATCATCGAAACTGGCACTGGGCGTATTATTAAGGAAGTCAGTAGTTGCACCAGTATTAACAGATACAGAATCCGTATCACCCGTTGAAAACAAGACAAACACTACTTCAGTCGATGTAATCGAAGCTGCCGTACAAGGCAACACAGAACAAATTCGAAAATCTGGAAATGGCGGCAATGGAGAAAAGCCTATAGATGTGGTGGTTGAATAAAACCAACTATTTACTGCAGTAACTCTATAACGCACGGGCTGTTGCCATGAGTCAATTAATACTCCTCCTGAAATTGAACCTCGAATACCCAAATCTGCATAGGGCACAAAACTGTTTGCCCCTGTGCACGCTCCACTGACTGGTTCTGGACGTCCGGCACTTGCTGCTGATGCTGGGCAAGGCAATCGACCATTAATCTGCACATAACCAATTAATGCATTGCGAATTTCCTCTAACTGTTTATTTGTTTCACTGCGCTTTTGTATATCCCTTTGTGTAGATAACGGCCCGATAACACCACCTAAAACAAAACCCAAAATAACCAGTACAACGGCCATTTCAATCAAACTAAAACCAGATTGTTTTGGCGGAACCAATACTCGTCGAGGATATTCAGGGTTCGATAATGATAATCGAATCATTGTCAGTTGCTCCCGGAATTGATAAATCAAATTGGTTGTCATCTGGTGACACGTCATTATTTTCAAAATATTGATTAATATTAAACACACTCCGATTTTGCGCTCCTACCATCACTCCTGGTGAAAGGATAATTGATTTCGCAGTTTTACCGCCAAAAACAAGACACGAGCTTGTGGGTGGATTTACAGGTGTGGCCTGTTTACATATTGCGTAGTACAAACTTCCATTCCAGTGATTTGCCAAATACCCC
>CBFGPN010000175.1:0-8313 GCA_965650675.1 uncultured Cellvibrio sp. | reverse complement strand
ATCAAATAACAAATCGGCGTAACGAAAATTACCTGCAGGTGAAATGCATTTCTGAAAATTGTGCTTGATATCGAATTCATAAATAGCTTGATCATCATTATTCACAAAATAAATACAATTTTCTGCCAGACAATAACAGGAGCCGCCATATTCCTGTGCGCGTGTGCGAAGGTTGTTGGTTGAATCCAAAGGTTCAAATTGTTGTTGATTATCGCTGCAAACTAAAACAGATCGGCCCTTTTCATTGGGGCGGGTTTCGATCCAATAGAGTTTTCCCTGGAACAGTTTGACATCACTATAGCGAACAGATTGTGCTGTGAGTTGGTCACTGCTAATTGGCGATGGCCAGAAACCGTAAGGAATTATTTGTGTCATAATGTATTAACCCTGTCTGACTTGAAAAATCGTATGAACTCACTTGCCGACTCGTCATATAAGATCGACATTGAAGTACCGAAAATCAATGTTGATACCCATAATACCTGGTGGGTGGGTTTTAGTGGTGGATTGGATTCTACTGTACTTTTACATTTGCTTTTATCAAAAAATTTACCTGTCACTATTTCTGCAATTCATATCAATCATCAAATTTCGCCCAATGCGGATTCATGGCAACAACATTGTGAAGAATTTTGCCGGTTATTGGGTGTGCAATGTATTTCTGAAAAAGTCAAAGTGGAAAATCAGGGAAATGGTATTGAAGATGCGGCGAGATCTGCGCGCTATCAAGTCTTTGCAAAATATCTTGCACAAGGCGATAGCTTGTTTACTGCGCATCATGCGGATGATCAGGCAGAAACCTTGTTGCTCAGGTTGTTGCGGGGAACCGGTGTAAAAGGTTTATCCGGGATTTCAGCAGCGCGTGTTTTTAATCATGCCATGATTTACAGGCCACTCTTATCTTTTTCCAGAGCAGATTTATTGAATTATGCAAAACAGCATGGGCTTGGATGGATTGAGGACGAAAGTAATTTTTCGGAGAAATACGACCGCAATTATTTGCGTATGCGAGTGATGCCTTTGTTGCAATCCCGATGGCCTGGAATGCAAAAAAAATGGCATCAAACTGCGCAGCTTTTTGCGGAAGCCGAAATGCTCTTGGCTGAAACGGCAATTGCCGATCTGCAAAAAATGGATCTGCGTGAAGAGCGTATTGGACAAAGTATTAACAGGGTATGTTTTGCAGGCTTGTCTATTCCCAGACAACATAATCTATTGCGTTATTGGTTATCAAGTCAGGGGTATTCAATTCCGGAGCAGCAACATTGGCAACAAATTAGATCGCAAATTTTTTCAGACAAAACAGATTTGAATATTAATGTGCAGTGGGGAAATCTGTCTTTACGGGTTTATCGGAATAAAATTTTTGCTTTGCCATTGGTTTTACCCGAATTAAAATTGACTATGACCCGGTGTATCGTTGATTCATCAGCAAAATTCTTGCGAGCAGATTTACCCGACATTCATATAAAAAACCGACAAGGTGGCGAACGCTGTCGTCCCGCAGGGCGCAACCATTCACAAACCTTAAAAAAATGTTTGCAGGAATTTGGTCTGGAGCCATGGTTGCGCGATTCAGTCCCATTGATTTATTCGGAGAATCATTTGGTAGCGGTGGGGGATTTATGGGTCTGCGCTGAATATCTAGCTGAAGAAAAAAAACCTGGAATTCAATTGAAATGGTCTGTGTGAAACACACGAGCAAACACACACTTAATTAATAGCAACAAATAAAAAAGGACGCCGAAGCGTCCTTTGATCAAATCGACAGCAATTTAGTAAATATAAACACCACCTGCGGCTTCTGTTGCAACAGAGGACGAGCTGGATGATGCGGTGCCGGATTTGCGGTGTGCTCCCGCTGCCAGGGTTTTGCCATCATCGGACAGTGTGGCGTGTGCGCCGAACCTGTCCTGTGCCTGGGTATCACTGGCTTTTACATAAGCTGATTGCGACCATTGCGTTGAACTACGTTTGAATATGTACATGGCGCCTGCTCCCGGGGCACTGATATCGCCGGGATTGCCATCAATGCCAACACTGTTACTGGATTCAAGCAGTGAATTGACGGCAAGAATATTTCCGTCACCGGACAGTTTTACGTCATTACCAAATTGGTATCCCGGTAATACGACTTGTGGCTTGATAAAGGCTTGTTGTGACCAGCTGGTTCCGGAGCGTGTGAAAATATAAGCAGCACCCGAATTGGCGAAATGTGCATCATTATTGTATTGGGGTGTTTGATTGATTGCGCCACTGATGTTGTTGGCATCACCAGTGGCTCCGACCGCGAGAGTGGAGCCATCGTTTGATAAATCGACAGCGACTCCAAACAGAGCATTAGGGAACTGGCTGCCAGGTTTCAGGTAAGCTTCCTGCCCCCAGATTCCTGCATTACGTGTAAATACATAGGCGGCACCGTTATTCAGTGGATAGGTCGGGTACTTGGCGCAGCTATCGTCCGGGGTAATCACTTGATCTTTGAAGTAGTAACAACCATTGCTGTCGCCATTACCGTTGATGCCCGTTGCGGGGCTGTCTTCACCTATGGCGCCTACTGCCAAAGTATTGCCATCTTGTGACAAAGCCAGATTGGTTCCGAAGGCGTCACCTGCATTACTGTTAGCGGCTTTTATCCAGGCCTCGGTTTTCCAGCCTTCCTCTGTGTGGATGAAGGTATAAACAGCGCCTGACTGGGTGCCTCCCCATGTCTTGACACTCGAAGAGCTTTGGCTGGATGAGGAGCTGGACGTCGAAGAAGCAGATGAGCTGCTGAGTGAGGCCGCCAGCGATGAATAATTCAAGCATTCCGGAATACTGGAATTATTAAAATGAACCACATTATTGGTCTCGATAAAACCCAGTAAATCACTGGTAGTGCCCACGGCAAGCGTCTTACCATCACCTGAGAGCGCCAGAGACTCACCAAATTTAAGATCAGCACTTAAATGGACAAGAGATGAATTGGGTTTCAGGTAGGCTTCCTGAGTCCAGACGTTGTCGGTTCGCTTGAATGTGTACACAGCCCCAATGTTGTAGCTTTGGGCAGCAATGATGATTTGGTCAGTGTTAATCGAGCTGGAAATGCTGGAATCAGTTGAAAAGCTGCTGGATGAACTGGAGTAGCTACTGTTAATAATTCCGGTGACTTCATAGTTTTGCTGATTGCAATTAACTCCCCATGAGGGACTGTCTTCAAATATCGCAGAAACCGCGAGTGTATTACCATCATCTGACAAAGCCACCTGGTAACCAAAGCGATCATTGGGTAAAAAGCGGTATGAGTTGAGGCTGGGTTGTTCGGTATTGGAGGCTTTTAAATAAGCCTGTTGTTCCCAAAGGCCATTATTTTTGACAAATATATAGACGGCACCTGAGTTTGTGCTGTCATTGTTTCCTTGGTCCCCGCCAACACCTGTAGCTTTACTGTCCTCCGATGGAGCGCCAACAGCCAGGGTATTTCCATCACCGGACAGAGCAACACTCCAACCGAACTGGTCATTTTCTTCGCCATTCGAGGCACGGATCAACCCTATGGCTTTGATCATTTCCGTGGCAGTGTAGGTATTGCTGGATGTTTGACAGTTATCGTCTGTGATACAGGCTTCTACTACATATCGGGTATTGATCCAGTCTTGCAGGTGCACCCCGATTTCTTCAGTCACGCTGGTGGTGGTGATATTGGCACCCACCTGGATAAACCCTGAGTTGCTTTGATTTTTCATCAATTTGTAATAGGTGGCACCTTCAACCGGAGACCAACTGAAGGTCAATATCTTGGGCGAGTTTGCATCCACCCTCACGCTTGGCCAATTTCCGGTGCCATTGCTGGAATAGGCTAGACTACTAAAGCTGTAGGAAAAGGAACTTTTGGAGCTGGACGTGCTTCCGCCTGAACTGCCACCACCACAAGCGGTGAGGATCAATGCACTGGAAAGGACAATCAAAAAACGGGTGATAAACATGCGGTTAATTCCGGGAAAAAAACTGGTCGGTGATTCTCTGTGTACTGGCAATCGCTGTCAATTCAAATTATGTAACTTCCAATTGCAATCCAATTGCAACCTAAGCATGAAAATAAGGTCATTTTGAATGCCAGTTCATCAGGTTTTCTTTCTGACTCAAGATCATGTGATTTGTTCAATGGGCAAATAGGTAATTTATGACGACTTTTCAGTTCCTTTCCGTAACATTGAAACCAGAGTTTGTGGTTTTTCTTGATCTGTCACAATTTACCAGTAGACTCGCGCCCTCAAATCTTCCGGTGAACACAAGATTAAGGAATGTTCATGTCTAACACCTTGTCGCTGTTGCGATTTACGTCCAAAACCTTGAAGAATCGTATGGGGCAGGAGGTGGAGTTACATCTCTGTCATCAGGTTTATCAAGGGCGTGATTTGTTATTTATTCTTGCTCCCCGACAGGCATCCAGTTTTGTCGGAAAAAATGCTGAGCCTTTTGCCTTTCAGTTACGGGATTTATTGAATCTTGATCCCAGGCAAATGGATTTGATCGAAGTTCGCGAAGCTCCCGGCCCGATCCAATTATTTCGCTGGCGTTTTGAGTGGGTAGGTAATTCACCGATAAATCCCCGTTCCGAGGAAGTGACTTCACCCAGCCAGCGCCAACATCTCCTGCAGTGGATTGCTGATTCCCATTCCGCAGCCAGTTCCGGTTGATGTTGAGGGAAAAAACCAGTGGAATTTGTATCCATCTTTATTTGTTTGTTGGTGTTGATTCTCTTGACTGCCCGCTGGCATGTGAATCCCTTTGTTGCCTTTTTGGTGGTGTCAGTATTGGGCGCACTTTTGCTCGGTGTGCCGCCTGAAAAAATACCTTCATCAATAGAGTCAGGTATTGGCAGTTTGTTGGGTTCTCTGGCGGGCATCATTTGTTTGAGTGCCATGTTTGGGAAATTGATTGCCGATTCGGGAGCTGCACAACAAATCAGCCAAACCCTGATCAGACTTGCTGGCGAAAAATATATCCTCTGGGCAATGTTATTCAGTGGTTTCATTGTAGGTGTTCCGCTTTTTTACAATGTCGGATTCGTGTTGCTGGTGCCCCTGGTATTTTCCGTTGCCTACCAAACCCGCCTTCCTGCTATTTATCTGGGCATACCCCTGCTCGCTGCTTTATCTGTGACTCATGGATTTTTACCTCCCCATCCCTCACCCACTGCCATGATCCCACAGTTTAATGCTGATATAGGTTTGACCATCATTTATGGATTGGTGGTTGGGTTACCGGTGATGATTATTGCGGGGCCCTTGTTAGCAAGATTCATCCGACATATACCCTCAGTGCCTCTGGACACTTTCAAGCCAAGACTAATGTCTGATAACCAATTGCCTTCTTTGCCTGTCAGTTTGCTGGTAGCACTGATGCCTATTTGTGTTATTGCCCTGGCATCGGTTTTACCTTATTGCATCGATAGCAATTCCCCATGGCAAACCTGGCTGAAGTTTCTGGGTAATCCCACTTTGGTGATGTTAATGATTCTGGGGTTGGCAACCTGGTTGTTGGCGATACGGCGATCTATGCCTTTAAACCAAGTGATGGAGAGTTACGCTGCTGCCATAAAAGACATAGCACCGATTCTATTAATTATTGCCGGTGCCGGTGCATTGAAGCAGGTATTCGTTGACAGTGGTGTCAACCAGCAATTGGCCGCAGGGCTTGGGTCAATCGATATTAATCCCCTCTTGCTGGGTTGGACTATCGCACTGATCATCCGTATTTGCCTGGGGTCGGCGACCGTTGCAGGTTTGACGGCTGCCGGTATTGTGTCACCACTGGTATTAGCTAATCCGGCCATTAGCCCCGAATTGATGGTGTTGGCAGTGGGTGCTGGTAGTCTGATGTGTTCCCACGTCAATGATTCGGGCTTCTGGATGTGCAAGGAATACTTCAATCTCAGCTTGAAAGACACCTTCAAGAGCTGGACCTTGATGGAGACTGTTGTCGGCATTACAGGATTGATTGGTGTGTTACTTCTGGATTTATGGATTTAGCAAGTTCTCGCTTTTTCCCTTTTGCGTTACAATCGCCGCCCTTTTGATGATTTGCCTCTGGCAATCATTGTCTGATTTTGTATGCATGGTTTGTAATCCATAAAAACAATCTTGTGAGGTGATTTGAAGTGCCCATCTACGAATACCAATGTGAATCCTGTGGTCATGAGTTAGAGGCTTTGCAAAAGTTAAGTGATGCACCTTTAACAGAATGTCCGGCGTGTCAGAAATCCACGCTGAAAAAACAAATCTCCGCTGCAGGCTTTCGTTTGTCTGGCGGTGGTTGGTATGAAACAGATTTCAAATCAGGAAAGAAAAAGAATTTAGCTGGCGATTCAACTCAGTCAACCAGCTCAGGTACAAGCAGTTCCAATACCGGTTCATCATCTGCAACTGCAACAAATTAATTTTATTTTTGACGGGAAAACACTATGCGCAGCCAATACTGTGGCGCTTTAAATGCCTCTCACATTAATCAAGAAGTGACTCTTTGCGGATGGGCTGATCGCCGCCGTGATCATGGCGGAGTCATTTTTATCGACTTGCGAGACCGCGATGGTGTGGTGCAAGTGGTGTTTGATGCTGATGCAAAAGAATATCTTCAGCTTGCTGACAAAGTACGTGCTGAATATGTATTGCAAGTAACCGGGAAAGTGCGCGCGCGTTCTGCAGCAACTGTAAATCCCAATATGCCAACCGGCGAAATTGAAGTCTATGGAACTTCATTAACCATTCTCAACGCTGCTGAACCTGTTCCTTTTCCATTGGATGCATATTCGAATGTGGGCGAAGATGTGCGATTGAAATATCGTTTCCTTGATTTGCGTCGCGAGCAAATGCAAAAGAATTTGCGTTTCCGTGGCAAAGTCACAATGGCTATTCGCAATTATTTGGATCGCAACAGTTTCCTTGATGTTGAAACCCCGATCCTGACACGCGCAACACCCGAAGGTGCGCGCGATTATTTGGTGCCATCACGCACACACGACGGAAAATTTTTCGCTTTGCCGCAATCACCACAGTTGTTTAAACAATTGTTGATGGTGGCCGGGTATGATCGCTATTACCAAATCGCCAAATGTTTCCGCGATGAAGATTTGCGTGCAGATCGCCAACCCGAATTTACGCAAATCGATATCGAAACTTCATTCATGTCGCAAGAACAAATCATGGAAGTGACGGAAGGTATGTTCCGCGAATTGTTCAAAAATTTAATGAACATTGAATTCGGAAAAATCAATCACATGCCTTTCTCTGAAGCCATCACCAAATACGGTTCGGATAAACCGGATATGCGTATTCCATTGCAATTGGTTGATGTAAAAGATTTGGTAACACAAGTTGACTTCAAAGTTTTCTCGGGGCCGGCGAATGATCCGAAATCACGCGTCACGGCATTAAAAGTTCCCGGTGGTAATGAAAAACTCACGCGTAAACAAATCGATGAGTACACCAAATTTGTTGGCATTTACGGCGCAAAAGGTTTGGCCTATATCAAAGTGAATGACCGGAATGATCTGGAAAACGGTTTGCAATCCCCGGTTGTTAATTACATGTCAATCGATGTGCGCAAAGCTATTCTGGATCGTGTAGGTGCAGAAACCGGCGATTTGATTTTCTTCGGTGCTGACAAACATAAAGTCGTGACTGAAGCCCTGGGTGCATTGCGTTGTAAATTAGGCGCAGATTTAAATCTCTACACTTGCGAGTGGGCACCACTCTGGGTAATTGATTTCCCCATGTTTGAAGAAGATGACAAAGGCGGTTGGACTTCAATCCACCATCCATTCACTTCACCCAGTTGTTCACCGGAAGAATTAGTGGCGAATCCAGGTGCTGCACTTTCTCGTGCCTATGATTTGGTATTAAACGGTATTGAGTTAGGCGGAGGTTCAGTGCGTATCCACTCACCTGAAATGCAGCAAGCGGTATTTAAAATTTTAGGTATCAGTCCCGAAGAACAGCGCGAAAAATTCGGCTTCTTGTTAGACGCATTAAGTTACGGCGCACCACCACACGGCGGTTTGGCTTTTGGTTTGGATCGTCTGGTGATGTTAATGGTTGGCGCCAGCTCAATCCGCGACGTAATCGCCTTCCCGAAAACCCAAAGTGCTGCGTGTGTTATGACAGATGCCCCGGGCACAGTTGATGAATTGCAATTACGTGAATTGCATATTCGTTTACGCAATGTAAAGAAAGAAAAAGTTGAAGGTGAAACGCCTGAATACGGTATGTAATGAATTAATTATTTTTAATGTGGATGTTGTACAGATGAGTGATTATGTTGAGGGTAGGCCTG
>CBFGPN010000174.1:0-8386 GCA_965650675.1 uncultured Cellvibrio sp. | reverse complement strand
GGCGCCGTTTTTTTAAAAAGCAAACCGATCAACTAACCAAACAAGGATTCACTATCCAAACCTTGTTTTTCCATAATGTCACGTAGACGCTTTAATGCTTCTACTTGAATTTGACGGACGCGCTCACGGGTCAAACCAATTTCGTGCCCCACTTCTTCAAGTGTGCTCACATCATAACCACGCAGGCCAAAACGACGGGCAAGAACTTCACGTTGTTTATCAGTTAATTCATCCAGCCATGCATCCAGATTCATGCTGAGATCACTATCTTGCAGGAGAGTTGCCGGATCCGATACACGGGTATCTGCAATAGTATCAACAACAGCGCGGTCGGACGACGCAGCGATGGGTGCATCAATCGAGGTCACGCGCTCATTCAAACTCAGCATGTGCTCAACATCTGCAACAGGTTTTTCAAGTAATTTTGCAATTTCTTCGGGTGACGGTTCGTGATCCAGTTTTTGCGATAATTCACGGGCAGCACGCAGATAAACATTCAATTCTTTTACAACATGAATCGGCAAACGAATGGTTCTGGTTTGGTTCATGATGGCGCGTTCAATCGTCTGACGGATCCACCAGGTTGCGTAAGTAGAAAAGCGGAAACCTCTTTCCGGATCAAATTTTTCTACAGCGCGAATCAAACCCAAATTGCCTTCTTCAATTAAATCCAACAAGGCCAATCCACGATTCACATAACGACGGGAAATTTTTACAACAAGGCGAAGGTTGCTCTCGATCATACGTTTACGAGCAGCGCCGTCGCCCTTCAGTGCTTTTCGTGCAAAGAAAACTTCTTCTTCTGCACTTAATAAAGGCGAGAATCCAATTTCATTCAGGTAAATTTGCGTAGCATCAAGATTTTTATTGAATCTGTCTTCGGGAATTCGTTCAGTAATTGATTCAGCCACTAATTTGGTTGCGTCAGCTTCTTCAGCCAGCACCAGATCCGCTTCTTCCAACTCTATGTCTGCTACAAATATGTCATCAGTATCAAATGCTGATTCCCTGGTTTGTAAAGTCATCTTTTCAGCCCCTTAATGTCAGTGTGTTTTAACCAGTTGGCTTTTTTAAGTCATCCAGCTTTTTATCTAACAGTACCTGCAACGGCTCTTATGATCTTTATTTAATAGTGTTTCGAATTTGGCTTCTGTACGTATCTTGGCTTTCGCTAGCTAGCGCCGGGGAAGATATTTCATCGGATCTTCAGGATTACCATCCCGACGTATCTCAAAATGAAGTTTCACCCCATTAGTACCGCTTGAACCCATATCGGCAATTTTCTGCCCCGCTTTAACAAAATCACCCTCTTTTACTAACAACCTGTTGTTGTGCGCATAAGCGCTCAAAAAAGAATCACTGTGTCTGACGATAAGCAATTTGCCGTATCCTCGCAGCCCGTTACCAGCGTATACAACCTCCCCAACAGCAGCTGCGAGCACAGGCTCACCCAAATTGCCGCCGATATCAATACCCTTATTAAGCGTCTTGTCACCACCGAAATGCTTCAAAACCGAGCCTTTTGAAGGCCAGTGCCAAACGATTGCCCCAGCCTGATGCCTGTTGTTTTTGTTGTGAACCAGTCCACCTGTTTTATTATTTGAACGGTTATTTTTGGAATAAGTAACGTTTGGTTTTGCTGGAGAAGGTTTAGAAGCAACTATCACTTTCGTGCTGGATGGCTTGGGATATAAACGTAAAACCTGGTTTGGATGAATCTTATAAGGACTTGAAATTCCGTTATATTTTGCTAAATCTTGATATTTGATTCCATACCGCCAGGCAATGGAAAAAAGTGTATCCCCCTTAACTATTTTGTAAGTGGACGGTCTTACCTGAGGCTTGGATGAAGAGGAAGAACAGCCTTGGATACTGAAAAAAATGATAAATATAAAGAACAGCTTAAGGAATGAACACTGATATCGATAATAATTACTATGCATTATATGGTCTCATCAATAAGATCACATTTTGATCACATATATATCTATTGGAACTAAAATTATAAAATTTATTAAAAAATTATCTAAATTTTTTATATAAAGTTATTGAATGATGACTAAATGTTCAAAAATTCAGATACTTTTGGTAACAATTCGATAAATTGGAATAAATAAAAAGACATTTAAACCATGGTTGAGATGATAAAAAATGATTACTAACGCGCCGTGCCAGACAAAAAAGGAACGAATTTAACGGGCTCAATTACGCGAGTTATATAGTTTTCTGTGTCTTCTTCACGAATAAAAAGGTGCAAATGTTGCTCGCGTCCACCTAATGGAATCACCAAAACACCACCCGGTGCCAGCTGATTGAGCAACTCCCGGGGCACAGCTTGTGGAGCTGCAGTACTGATTATGCCCTTGTATGGCCCCATTTCAGGCCAACCGAAACCACCATCAGCATGTTTAAGAGAGATATTGCGTAAAGCCAACTCACGAAATCTTTCACGAGCTTTGTCTTGCAGGGGCTTGATACGTTCAACGCTGTAAACCTGGGGAACTAACTGCGCCAGAATGCTGGTCTGATATCCCGAACCTGTACCCACTTCAAGCACCTTATCCAACTTGCCGGCCGCACCGAGCAAGAGCTCCGTCATACGGGCAACTATATAAGGCTGGGAGAGTGTTTGACCGTGGCCTATGGGCAAAGCAGTGTCTTCGTAGGCGCGATGAGCAAGTGCTTCGTCCAAAAACAAATGGCGAGGAGTATTTAACATCACATCCAGGACATGCATATTGGTTATTCCCTGTTCGCGCAGGCGTTGAATCATACGTTCACGTGTACGCATGGATGTCATACCAATGCCTTGAAAATGCAAACTCATAAATACTCCAACCGGAAACAGGCAGGCGAGCAATATATCACAGGGATAAGCTGCTCATGCAGGATCTTGCCCGCGTCATTTTTTAAAATGATTTCAAAGCACATTTGTTAAAAATTCTGCAAATCGTTCATCCTGATACCAGCGATACCGATTTGAAAGATAGCCCACATGACCACCTGTTTGGCTTATTTCCAGCGTTACTAATGGATTATCTTTTAACGCATCGATTGGAAACGAAGCGTCATCCAGAAAAGGATCATTTTTTGCCTGAAGCAACAGACAGGGCACCGCAATTTTATTTAACACATTCACAGCACTGGATGATTGATGCAAAACGTCTGCACTAACAAATCCGTTTAATGGTGCCGAAACATATTCGTCATAGGTCAAAAATGAATTCACTTTGTGCAGATTCGGTAAATTGATTGATCCCGGATATTCTTTTATTTTTCGCTGCACCCGAAATTTCATACGGGTAACAAAAAATAATCGGTACATCATATTGCGCATCTTATCCAATTTTTTGACTGTAGAACTCAAGTCAATGGTGGAAGATGCTATACAAACCGCTTTTATATTTCGCGTAATCGCATTGACGCCTTGCTCACCTAACCATTTAAGGCTGACATTGCCACCCAACGAATAACCAAACAAAATAATTTCCTGATAATGTTGCTGCTCAGCCCAACGCACAACATCATCCAGATCCTCAATGCATCCTGAAAAATACATTTTGTAAGTTTTATTATCAGGAGAACCACAGCTGCGCAGATTCCAGGCCAGAATATCCGGCACTTCACCAACCAATCCATTAGCTTGCAAATAATGCACAACGCCCAATACGTAATGCTGCCGGTTACTGCCTTCCAATCCGTGACTTACAATGACCAGACGTCTGGCAGCTACGGATGTTTTGTAGAGATTTGCTGAAAGCTGATCATCATCTCTCGTTGGGATAATAACCGGATTGCCTGTTGGAAAATTCCAGCGTAGCAGCATAGGTAATTGCGTTTGCAGATCACCGCCTATCAGCCACCAAGGAGAACGAAATTGGGATTCAATAACCGGCATATCGCTTCCTTTTCAAAAAATAATTTATTTAATCTCGTCGAGTAACACTACTGCATAACAAGCAATGCCTTCTTCCCTTCCTGTAAAACCCAATCTTTCCGTAGTTGTCGCTTTTACATTTACTTGTGAAACATCCGAACGCAAATCGCTGGCTATGGTTTCAATCATGCGCGGAATGTAACTGGCCATACGCGGTGCCTGTGCCACAATTGTCATATCCGTATTGGCAAGCTTCCATCCTTTTTGATTCACTTTTGCATACACCATTCGTAACAAGGCGCGGCTATCAATATTTTTATATTGCATGTCTGTATCTGGAAAATGTTTTCCTATATCACCCAAAGCAGCAGCACCTAATAAAGCATCGCAAAGTGCATGCAATAATACATCACCATCAGAATGTGCAATCAATCCATGATGATGTGGAATAACCACACCACCTATAACAATTTTGTCGCCGGGGCCGAACGCATGTACATCATAGCCCTGTCCAATTCGCATAATTAATATCCTGAATTATTCTGTTTTTGCAAAATAAACCCTGCCAAATCCAAATCGGTTGGCCGGGTAATTTTAATGTTATCTGTTCTGCCTGTGAAAATTTTAGCTGACAATCCTGCCAATTCAATTGCCGAGGCTTCATCCGTGACAGTATGTTGATTGGCTCTTGCTTTTTTAAGCGATTCCAACAAAACACCGTATCGAAACATTTGCGGCGTTTGCGCTTGCCAGAGTGATGCGCGGCCAAGCGTTTGCACAATTTCATGTCGCTCATTGACACGTTTTAATGTATCCGCAACCGGAATCGCCAAAATGCCGCCTACAGGCTCATCTTTTAATGATTGTATTAATTCGTTAATCGATTCCATACTGACGCAAGGTCTGGCTGCATCATGTACCAACACCCAATCATCTTTCGTTATTTTCTTTTCCAGAAACTCCAACGCCGCCAGAACAGAATCGCTACGCTCTTGTCCACCAACAACCCGGTGTATTTCAGGATGGGATGCAAATACCGATTGAGAAAAATATTGATCGTCTGCATTCAGTGCCAACACAATACCTGCAACATCAGCGACGGATAACAAACGCGACAAGGTCTGATCCAGTACCGTTTTATTACCTAAAGATAAATATTGTTTGGGTATAGCAGATTGCATCCGGCTCCCGGAACCTGCTGCCGGAACCACAAACCACAATGCAGGTGATGACATAGTCATAAATTATTATTGTTGTTCGTCTAACAGCATATAAAAGGTTTCATCTTTTTTGATCAAACCTATATCTTTTCGCGCGCGTTCTTCAATAGTATCCAAACCGGTTTTTAGATCTTCTACTTCAACATGAATAATGCGATTGCGCTCCAACAAACGATCATTTTCAGCTTGCTGTACCTTCAACTCCTGCTCCAACCGATTCGCCTGCGCAAGACTACCCTCACCTATCCAAAGGCGATATTGCAGTGCGCATAACAGCACAACCAGAATTCCAAGCAGCCATTTCATTGTTTGTTGAAATCACCTGTTTTATAAAAATTATTTTCTATTCGAAAATTTTCATCCCCTCCTAACCTCCCCCACTTCGCAAGTGGAGGAATTGTCCCCTCCCCTGGCAAGGGGAGGGTTAGGGTGGGGTCATATTTTACGACTTAAATTCCGCACGCCCTTTATAAGGTGCTGCTGCACCTAACTCTGCTTCAATGCGTAACAAACGGTTGTATTTTGATACACGATCCGAGCGACAGAGAGAACCGGTTTTGATTTGGCCAGCGGCAGTTGCAACGGCCAAATCAGCAATTGTGGTATCTTCAGTTTCACCGGAACGGTGAGAAATCACTGCTGTGTAACCTGCATCTTGCGCCATTTTAATTGCGTCCAGAGTTTCTGATAAAGAACCAATCTGGTTGAACTTAATCAAAATAGAATTCGCAATTTTTTTGTCGATACCTTGTTTCAAAATTTTGGTGTTGGTTACGAATAAATCATCACCGACCAATTGAATTTTGTGACCGATTTTTTGGGTGAGATCCGCCCAACCATCCCAATCACTTTCATCCTTACCATCTTCGATAGAAATAATTGGGTACTTCGCAGCAAGGTCAGCCAGGTAGTCAGAGAATTCGTTAGTGGTGAACACACGGCCTTCACCAGCCAGATCATATTTCCCTTCTTTGTAAAACTCGGAAGATGCACAATCCAGCGCAAGCGTAACATTATCGCCCAATTTGTAACCGGCTTTGGCAACTGCTTCTGCTATTACCTTCAATGCATCTTCATTTGATGGCAAATTTGGAGCAAAACCACCTTCATCACCAACCGCTGTGTTCAAACCTTTATCGTGCAGAATTTTTTTCAAGTTATGGAAAATTTCCGCTCCCATACGCAAGGCTTCAGCGAAAGTTTTGGCACCTACAGGTTGCACCATAAACTCCTGAATATCCACGTTGTTATCCGCGTGCTCGCCGCCGTTGATAATATTCATCATAGGTACAGGCATTGAATATTTGCCCGGTGTACCATTAATGTCTGCAATATGTGCATACAAAGGTACTTTTTTAGCAATCGCAGCCGCTTTTGCATTCGCCAATGAAACAGCAAGAATTGCATTAGCACCCAACACCGTTTTGAAATCCGTACCATCAGCTTTAAGCATGACGTTATCAACAGCACGTTGATCCAGAGCATCCATTCCAACCAATAAATTTTTGATAGTGGTATTAATATTGTTTACCGCTTTCAGTACACCTTTACCCATGTAACGTGATTTATCACCATCGCGCAATTCCAAGGCTTCACGCGAACCGGTAGAAGCACCTGATGGCGCACAAGCAGACCCAACTGCACCTGACGCCAAAATCACTTCGGCCATAACGGTTGGATTACCACGGCTATCCAACACTTCAAACGCTTTAATATCGACTATCTTACTCATGAAATTACTCCGGTGTTTTAAATCGTTCTTAAAAAATTATTTAATTTCCAAATCAGGAAATTGTTTTACCAAATCATCAATTGCTTTCATTTGTTGCAAAAAGCCTTCAAGTTTATTTAATGGTAGCGCACTCGGACCATCACACTTTGCTTTGTCAGGATCAGGATGGGCTTCCAAAAATAATCCGGCCAAACCTACCGCCATACCTGCTCGTGCCAATTCAGCTACTTGATGGCGACGGCCGCTGGAAGCAGAACCCATGGGATCGCGGCATTGCAGCGAATGTGTAACATCAAAAATCACCGGGGCATTGCCACTGACTTCACGCATTGTGCGAAATCCCAGCATATCAACGACCAAATTGTCGTAACCAAAATTGGTGCCGCGATCACAGAGAATTATTTTGTCGTTACCACATTCGATAAATTTTTCGACAATATTTTTCATTTGCCCAGGACTCAGAAACTGAGGTTTTTTGACATTAATCACGGCACCGGTTTTCGCCATAGCGATAACCAAATCAGTTTGTCTGGCCAAAAATGCGGGCAACTGAATGACATCCGCCACTTCAGCAACTGGTGCACATTGATCAATTTCATGCACATCTGTAATAACAGGAATATTAAAAGTATTTTTGATTTCCTGAAAAATTTTCAAACCTTCTTCCATTCCAGGCCCCCGGTAGGAATGAATGGAAGAACGATTGGCTTTATCAAATGAAGCTTTAAAAACGTAGGGGATATTGAGTTTTTGTGTTGCTTTGACGTAGGACTCGGCCACTTGCAGCGCCATATCACGTGATTCCAGAACATTCATTCCGCCAAACAGAACAAATGGCAGTGAATTACCCACTTGCAGATTATGAATTTTTACTATTTCTTGACTCACTAAAATTTCCTATGGGTTGGTTTCGCTGGATTTTTCACTGTCTATCTTTCACTAATTTTCTTTTCGTCACTTTTTAGAACACTAATTTTTCTTTAGAGACCGTCATCAGAGGCACCGTCATTCCTGCGCAGGCAGGAATCCATTTTTAAGAACTGGATCCCCGCCTTCGCGAGGATGACGACTCCCTGTTTAAACTTTATTTAATTACGATGATTTTCTATTGAATTAGAGTTTCTTATTCGCCAGCGCTGCTTTTACAAAACTGGTAAATAACGGGTGTCCATCACGCGGTGTTGATGTAAATTCCGGATGGAATTGACAAGCAACAAACCAGGGATGATCAGGTAACTCCACCATTTCAACCAAAGTATCATCCGCAGACCAACCGCCGATTTTTAAACCGGCTTGTTGCAAACGGTCAACATAGTTGTTGTTAACTTCATAACGATGACGATGTCGTTCAACAATCACATCTGCACCATAAATTTCACGCGCCTTGGCATCAGCAACCAAACGACACTCTTGTGCACCCAAACGCATGGTGCCACCCAGATCAGAGGATTCATCACGCTTTTCAACTGCACCTTCGGTGGTTGTCCATTCGGTAATCAAACCAATAACCGGATGCGGAGTTTGTCGATTAAATTCCGTTGAATTGGCCTCTTTCAG
>CBFGPN010000173.1:0-8407 GCA_965650675.1 uncultured Cellvibrio sp. | reverse complement strand
GATTAACTCGCGACGAGTGCCAATATTCAATCGCATAAAACCGCTGCCCCCTTCACCAAACATCGCGCCTGGGCTCAGAGCCAGTTTGCAATCTTCGATGAAAAACTGACGTAGTTCTTTATCACTCATGTTCAAGCTACGACAATCCAACCACATCAAGTAAGTCGCTTGGGGCTTTTGCACTTTGATTTGTGGTATGTGGGTTTGAAAAAAATCACACACATAATCGCAATTTTGTTCGAGATAAACCAATAGCTGATTCAGCCATTCATCACCGCCCTTGTAAGCCGCTTCAAAAGCAATAATGCTAAAAGGATTTTGATTGCTGACGTAAAGCTTATCGAATTCACGTTTGATAGATTTGTGAATATCGGCATCGGGAATAATCAATGCTGACAAGCCTAAACCTGGAATATTAAAGGTTTTGCTGGGCGCAATAGCCGTGATAATTTTCACGCGATCTTTTGCTAATTCTTGCAGGACTGTATGTTGATGCGGTGGAAAAACCAAATCACAGTGAATGTCGTCCGACAAGATAATAAGATTGTGTTGCTCTGCAATATCAATACATTGTTGCAATTCATCTTCAGTCCACACGCGGCCAACCGGATTGTGCGGTGTACAAAGCATCATAAGCTTTGCCGATTTCGCTTGCTCTTCAAGCAAAGCAAAATCCATTTGATAATGGCCGTTATGGTTAACCAAGGTGTTGTTTAACAACTTTCGTTGATTGTGCGTGACGGCTGAAAAAAACGGAAAGTAAACCGGTGATTGCACAATCACGCCATCACCCGGATTGGTTGTTCCCAAAACTGTTGCATATAGTGAAGGCACCACACCTGGCACCATTAAAATCCAATCGCGATCAATCGACCAGTGATGACGACGACTAAACCAATTAATGATGGATTGATACAAACTCTCGGGATAAAAACTGTAGCCCAGCACCGCGTGGTCAATATGTTTTTTTAATGCATCCGACACACAAGCAGGCACTTCAAAATCCATATCGGCAACCCAAAGCGACAGCAAATCATCCTGACCAAAAATGGATTTCATTCCGTCATATTTGGTGGAGTAAGTGTTTTTGCGTTGTACGGGTTTGTCGAAATTTATTTTTTGCATGTGAAAAGTTAATGCCTGCTAAAAGATGTCTTTTTATAATTTATCTGTAAAGAGATTATTTTTTCCTTGTCAGTAAAAATATCAGGCCAATAATGCTGGATATGATCAATAACGAAGGCAATAGGTTGTAGTTGATCAAGTCAAGCCAGGGTTGGTAAAAAGGCTGGGCATTACTGGCAGTTCTGTCGATTAGTGAGAGGTGATCATTCCAGATGCTGGTTAAAGCCAGAATCTGAATGATGGAGATAATTGCCAATATGGTATTTTTAAATTGATCGGACTTATCTCGCATATTTTGGTTATCCCGACTGATATGCGCACCAAAAGAAGCAGCATTTTTCTGTAGCTGCTTAAGGGTTTTTTCGATGCTCCATCGATTTTGAATTCGGTCATATACACGTTCATTATCAATTTCAATAGAAAATTTAAATTGCTCGTTATAAATAGTAAGCACTTCAATTCTTTTCATGATTGAATAAATGTGTGTTTCCAGCTCTGCCTTTCCTTTTTGTGAATTGTTGCAGATGATCGATACGATTTTCCTCGAAAAATAGGGTGATATGGTTTTAATGTAAAACCACATAAATTGCATATGAAAAAGTATTGGCAGGTAACGATATTCATCTGCAGGATTGTTGATAACCAATGTATGCATTCTGCCATTAAAATCAAACAAGTCGGTGGTGTTATGAATTTTATTGGATAATTTAATAGAGGGATAATCAGTTACCAATCGTTCAGCCTTTTTATTGGTGTTAACAAAAAACTTTTGTACACTATCGGGCACATAAGAAAATTCACCATGTTTATTATAGGCTGTTATTACACAACTGATATTTCCAGTATTATTTTGTATGCGAGTTTTTTCTGATAATTTTTTGCCTGTCATAAATTGGCATATTTGCTCGGTAGTGCGCAGTGCTTGTTCTTTTATTCCGACTGACCAGTTGGACTGGTAAGTTGATGTTTTGGCATTGTCCTCGACCAGCAATTCACGAATGGATAGGTAAAGGTTGGGGGCGTCGTCCTGATTTAATTCAGCGATAAATTTTTCCGGTATATCAATGGTGATCTCAAACGTTAACATAAAGCTTATAAATCTTGGATCGAATAACAGAAATGCTTTGACGGAAGAGGATTGCAAATTATTTTGTTGATTCAGTGATGCGCCAAGTTTTGAAAACAAATCATTTTCTATAGGTGTTTCCAGCGGGATTGAATAAATAGGTTGAAAAGTTTCGTTTAGTGAATCAAATCTTTGCATCCACTGCGGTTTTTGCTGGGTTGAAAAAAAATTATCTTGTAGTTTTTGAATACTAATATCCTGTTGGTATAACATCAATAACAAATCTATCCCCAAATCAATGGGCTGGAAATCATAAAATGACAAGTGATAAGTTTTCATAAGAAAGAATTTTGATTGTTTTGATAATAATGAGCAGGTAATGGCTCTTTTCTATAATCAAGTAATAGTTCACTGCCGGCAGGAATAAATCTAATGACAATGACCCGCAGCGGGTTGTAAGCAATTTCCAAATTAGGATTGCGTGAGTGATTAATGAGTGAGTAGCGTGTTCTAAATGGTCTGACTAGTAAGGTATCCGGATTGATGCAATTCCATTCCATAAAAAAATAATGTTTGTAGTCTGCTGTTAAATTCTCACAAGTTTCGAGCAATTGGTGGTAAACATCCCAAGCCATAATTTGCCCATCCAGCTCTCCGAGATTGGTAGAGGGATGTAAATCTTGCCCGGCAAACAACCCATATCCATGCACCGCACTTTTTTGGATCCTGGTAAAGAGTAAATTATTAATGTAGAGATCGGGTGATATGCCTGAGTCCATGAATAACTCCACTCAATAATTATGCAAATTCAGCCCATACAGGACAGTGATCCGAAGGTTTGTCCATACTGCGGATTTCATAGTCTATGCCAGCGTCCTTGCATTTTTTTAACAAAGACTCAGTAGTTAATATGAGATCAATGCGTAGACCTCGTCGTGGGTTATCTTCAAATCCGGCACTGCGGTAATCAAACCAACTAAATAAATTGTTTTCATCGGGATTTAAATTGCGAAAGCTATCGTGCAATCCCCAGGACAATAATCGGTTTAACCATTCGCGTTCTTCCGGAAGAAAACTACATTTACCGGTTTTTAACCAGCGCTTTCGATTGACTTCGCCAATACCGATATCAATATCCTGATGTGAAATATTCATATCGCCCATTAAAATTAATTGTTGATTCGCGGAAAACTCTTTGTTTAAAAAATTTTGCAAATCAGCATAAAATTTTTCTTTGTTAGGAAATTTAATGGGATGGCTTCGGCTCTCGCCTTGAGGAAAATAGCCATTCAATAAAGTGACTTCACCAATAGGTGTATTAAATTGCCCACCAATAAAACGGCGCTGGGCTTCATCTGTGTCACCGGGAAAACCCTTGATGACACGCTGGAATGGATGGCGTGACATTATGGCTACGCCGTAATGGGTTTTTTGTCCGAAATATTCAACCTCATATCCCAATGATCTGATTTCCTCCAAAGGGAAATCGCTATCGGTCACTTTGGTTTCTTGCAAGCCAATAAAATCCGGTTGATGTTTTGCAACAAGTGCTTCCAATTGATGTAGGCGAGAGCGAACAGAATTGACGTTAAAAGAGATTGCTTTCATCAATGTTTTGCCAAATTAGTGTTGTCTATCTGGTCAATAAAGTCAGCCAGAATATGTCCCGCCTCCATCAGGTGTGGGTCTTCAGCGGGTTTAATGGTGTCATCTCTGGGTTTAGGATCTTCATTTTCCGGATCTTTCTCTGCTTTAAGTGCAGCATAATTTTCATAGGGTTTTTCACCTTTTGCCAAACGACGTTGGTTTTCCATTTGCAGGGATAATAATTCTATTTCTTCCTGCTCTTTTTTACGTTTTGCAAGATTCAATGAAAAAACTTTTTTGTTGGCGATAGAGTCGTATAGCTGACGTTGTTTTCCGATAAATATAAATTCCGGATCTTTGGCCAGACGTTCCTGATGTTCGGTTTCTATTTGTGGCAAATAATCACTGATTTTAAAATAGGTTCTATGCGGAGCGGGTTTAATGGTGTCCCAGGGCAAAGCATTGTCGAGACTGCTTTCGCCAATTTCACTTGAGTCCAGAAGATCAGGAAGTTTAACGTCAGGTACGACACCTCGATGTTGCGTGCTGTCGCCTGAAATACGATAGAATTTGGCTTCGGTAATTTTTAAATCGCCATGGGATAAATCCATTTTGTTTTGCACAGTGCCTTTACCGAAAGTATCTTCTCCTACAATAATTCCTCGGCCGTAATCCTGAATTGCACCTGCAAAAATTTCAGATGCGGAAGCGCTTAAACGATTCACCAAAACAATAATGGGGCCGCGATAAAAAGCCGGATATTGCGCGCGTGGCTGACGGGTAATTTCAGTGCCGTGGCGAATTTGCACAACTGGGCCTGGATCAACAAATAAATCTGTCAGCATGGCGGCCTCGCTTAATGAACCGCCGCCGTTATTACGTAAATCGATGATGATGCCATCTACCTTTGCATCCGTTAATTCTTTTAATAAACGAAATACATCGCCAGTAGCACTTCGATAATTGGGGTTTCCTTTTTGTGCTTCTTCAAAATCCATATAAAAAGTTGGGAGATTAATTACGCCCAATTTATAGGAGTTGTTTCGTTTTGTAGAAATATCAAACACCGCTTTTTTGGCTGCCTGTTCATCCAATTTAATTTCATCGCGCTTGATAACAATAGTATGCGTATCACTATCATCTGATTTTGCAGAAGCAACTTCCAATTTTACAATGGTGCCTTTTTTGCCACGAATTAATTGCACAACTTCATCGAGTCGCCAGCCGACAACATCAACAAATTGACCTTTTTCGCCTTGCGCAATTGCGAGTATTCTGTCGTTGGGAGCTAATACGCCTTGTTTGGCTGCCGGGCTGCCCGGGATGATTCTACTGACTTTTGTGTACTCTTCATCACCGCGCAATTCAGCTCCGATTCCTTGTAATTTCAGTGACATATTGATGTCAAAGTTTTCGGCATTTTCCGGAGACATGTAATTTGTATGCGGATCATAGAGTGTTGTCAGTGAGTTCATGACAATGCTATAGGCTTGTTCTGAATCTATGCGTTTGTTGCGTCGTAGCTGGTTAATATAACGCTTGCGCATATTTTTCTTGTTGTCTTCCAGAGATTTGCCATTCAGCACTGAATTCAATAAGTTGGATTTTAAATATTGATGCCACAAAAGATCAGCAGCTTTGTGATCGGCCGGCCAGGGTTCATTTTCGCGATCTGAATTGAATATTTCATCAGATTCAAAACTAAAAACAACTTGTGGATTTTCCAAATCGGCGATGACTTTTTCCAAACGCTCAGTCAGTCGCAGATTGAAACGGTTGTAAATTTCAAATGCTTTTTCCAGTTTTCCATTTCTAAAATCGTTATCAAAGGATTTGCGATATTTCTCAAATTCATTGATGTCGGATTGCAAAAAGAAATAGCGTGAACCGTCGAGCGATTTAATGTATTCATCAAAAAAGCGGGAAGACAACTGATCATTTAACTCTTGATCCCGAAAATGATTGCCATTTAATCGTTGAACGATTTCGGTGGTTGCTTTGCTTTGTTCTTTGGACGGAAGTAGTTTTACAGGTGCTTCAGCAAAACTAAATGCTACAGAAAATAGATAAAAACCAATAAACAAAAATTTTACGGATCTTGAAACCACAGTTGACATGTTTTCGTCTCAAAAAGGTCAGTGAAACAGGTGCTCGTCAAATTATAGAGCAGGAGGGGGATACTATAGCGGAAATAGACTGGTAAAACAGCTCTGCCGGTTGGCAACGCTTATATCGGAGAGCTGCAGTTATAAATCATATCCATAAAATCGATTTGTTCATTTTGTGTGATCTCTATTTTTGTGATGGATTCAGCATTCTGATTACCCCATACAAAATCATATCGCGTAAATTGAGGACGTTCGTCAACAGAATCGACGACAGCAATAAAAATAGTTTGTTTGGGTGTCACAGTGAGAAGTCGAAGAATATCGTTGAGTGTGCGTTGTATGTTGTCTGAATCGAAAAGTATTTCATCCCGATCCTGCCTGACAAATACATAGTCACATCCCAGAAGAGGACTCACGCTTAGAGCCAGTTTTCCCTTGTTCAGCGCATCCAGCAGGTAGGTTCGGTCATATTGAATGCTGGTTTGTTCCTCTCTGGTTGTGCCGTGTATTGGCTGGGACAGTGAGGTCAATGCAGAAGTTTGATAAAGCGCCATGATTTGCTCCAGGTAACAGGAACGGCAATGGTGTATGTAACGGAAGCTGCAGTAGATTGCCGATTAATCACCAGCAACTTCAGGATCACATTTTTGTTGTGGTTCATCCAGGAATCCTATTCCGTGATTGCAGAAATCTAACATTTGCAGTTTGAAATAACCATATCAAAACAGAAAAAATGTCGATAATTTTTACATGGAAAGTCAAAAAATTGACGATTGTGGATGATGCTGAAAAGGTAAAGCGAGCAGTGTTTCTGCTCGCTCTTTCAGGGTTAACGCTTGGGGAGTTTGTCTTTCAGTGCAAGGTGCATTTGCCGGAGGGCTTTTTCCGTGGTTGCCCAGTCAATACAGGCATCAGTCACAGAAACGCCGTATTTCAGGTCGCACAGATTTGCCGGAATACTTTGGTTGCCAGCTCCGATATTGCTCTCCACCATCAAGCCTATGATTGATTTATTGCCTTCAAGTATTTGGTTGGTCACATTTTCCATTACCAGAGTTTGCAGTTCGTGGTTTTTGTTGGAGTTGGCGTGACTGCAATCGACCATAATATTTCGGGCAACTTTTGCTTTGGCCAAATCCTGTTCGCAGAGGGCAACACTCACAGAGTCGTAGTTGGGCTTGCCATTGCCGCCCCTCAGTACAACATGTCCGTAGGGATTGCCGCGTGTATGGATAATCGCAACTTGTCCCCGGGTGTTAATTCCCAGAAAGCGGTGAGGTTTGGATACAGACTGTAAAGCGTTGATAGCAACTGTCAAACCACCATCAGTACCATTTTTAAATCCGACAGCAGATGACAGGCCGCTGGCCATTTCGCGGTGTGTTTGCGATTCGGTTGTTCGGGCACCTATGGCTGACCAGCTGATCAAATCATGCAGGTACTGTGGGGAAATGGGATCCAGAGCTTCAGTGGCTGTAGGTAAACCGATTTCGGCGATATCCAGTAATAACTGGCGACCAATATGCAAACCCTCTTCCATTTTGAAGGAGTCATCCAGATAGGGGTCATTGATCAAACCTTTCCAGCCCACGGTGGTGCGTGGTTTTTCAAAATACACGCGCATTACTATGTAGATGGTATCACTGACTTCATCTGCCAGTTTTTTCAAACGTTGCGCATAGTCTTTGGCAGCTTTGACGTCATGGATGGAGCAAGGACCAATAACCATGAAAATTCTGTGATCCTTGCGATCAAGAATATTACGCACTACCTGGCGGCCATGGGCAACTATCTGGCGTGCTTTGTCAGTCAGTGGAATTTTGTTTTTTAAATCCTGAGGGGAGATCAATAATTCCTGGGAAACGACATTCAGGTCGTCGATTTGTACATTGCTCATAATTCTATCCTGCAATAATGCCAATTTTTGGGCCAGTATACCTGAATAAGCCTTTTTGTGGTGATGAGATTATTAATTTTCTGTATAAAAAAAGGCTATACGTCTCACTTGTTAACGGTTTTCAAGCTTTCGTAAAAACAGGTTTTCTTTGATGGGTTTTCGGTATTAACTACGAAAAGTGATTACTTGGAAGGAGCAGGCAGATGAAATCATCACTTGAATTGGTCTTGCTGGATCTGGACGGTACCCTGTACATAGGTAATCAGGAAGTCCCCGGAGCTTGCCAGGCAATAAAATACTTGCGGAATAGGAATTTGCAACTGCGTTTTCTCACGAATACAACAACCAAAACCCATGCCCAGCTTTTGTCGCAAATACGTTCAATTGGAATTGATTTGTTTGACGACGAATTGATTAGCGCTCCGCAAGCGGCACGTTTTGAACTGATGGAAATGCAAACGAAAATATCTCGCCCGTTAAAAATCTGGCCTTTGATTGCGGATGCAGTGAAATCTGATTTCAGTGATTTTGAGTGGGATGAGAATAAGCCTGACTTTATTCTTATAGGTGACATTGGTGATCGTTGGAGTTTGTCATTAATTAATAATTTATTTAATGCAATTC
>CBFGPN010000172.1:0-8424 GCA_965650675.1 uncultured Cellvibrio sp. | reverse complement strand
AACAGAAGATGATTATTCAGATGATCAATTAATACTACTGGAAAACAGAATTCATGAGTTGGAAACTTTGCTTGCACAAAAAAATGAACAATTAATGAAAGCGGGTGAGTCAGGTACGACAACAGCGAGCCAGAATTTATTGATTGCGAAGAATTCTGTTCAGGCATCGCCGTCAGTCAGTCAAAAAAATCATGAATTTGTTGATGATTCAACTGATTCAGGAGGCGCGCGCGATACCCAGCAAATATTAAAAGATTTGGCAACGCGAAATGATTTTAATCCGCGTACTTTTTCTGAAAGAATCAATGATTTTCTATCGGCTAACCCCGGCAAAGACAATATTGCGCTGGCAACCAAAGCGGTTGTTGATATGGCGGATAACGCCGATAGCTTGCCCAACTTTGAGCTTGAGGCTGTCTATCAAAAACAAACCGATCCTGATCTTAAACGTGTAACGGCCCAAGTACTTTCGATGCGTGGCGATAATAGTTTATTGGAAAAGCAAATTACGGAATCACAAACCGGTTTGAGTAGTGATGATCCTGAGGTTCGTCAAAAAACATTGGTTGCACTGGCCAAAACCCACTACGCTGGTGCCGCCGATAAAGTTGCCCCGCTACTGCAAGATAAAAATGTGGGCGTTAAATTGGATGCTCTTTTAGCCTTGCGTGCCACCGGCAATGAAAGCCATGTTCACCTTGTACAGGATTTGGTGAATCATCCGGACGCTTCTGTCAGTTGGTTAGCAAAAGACGTGATTAACAATATTCAAAACCTGAGTGAGAAAGCGCGTACCAAAGTGTCGTCCAACGATATAGTTTCGGAGTTGCCGCCGATAATGAATCCCTGATTAAAACTCGAACTCAAGTCCACCGCGTAAATTGTTGTCGGGTGTTTTTGAATCCAGGCCAAACATCAAACCTAATTCCCATACCAATTGTTTGCAGCCTGATAATTTAATTCTGCCGGTCAAGGCGGGTCCTGCGGCTTTATCTTGATCGTCAAGATAAAATTCGAACGCAGGTTCGAATTTGCTGCTATGTCGGTAGCGTAATTGCCCACGTAAGAGTGTTTCGAGTTCATTGGTAATATCCCTGCCATATTCGTAACCTAACATCGCATTGGCCGTTGTAATCCAATTTTGGTGAATTTCTTTTTCCCACAGAATTCCTGCAGCCCATTCATGGCTGTCGATATCTTTTGCGGTTTCGTATTCAAATAACAGTCCCCAATCGGCCCAGTATTCGCCTTGTTCGGTAAGTTGCCATTTCATTTCAATTTCGTAAGCATTGACCTGTGCTTCTTCGTGGGTCATTGATTCGGCCAGCAAATAGATTTCTGTGAAAATACGATCATTCCATGCATAACCAGCACCCAGACGATTGAGCAGTTCGCGTTCACCATTGAAATCGCGAAGCGTAAATCCATATTCCAATTCGCGTTCCTGTTGTTCGACATAAGGATGATAAACACGCCCAATATCTGCCAATGTTGGCAAGCTGGAAAATCCAATACCGATCAAGAAAAAAATCATCCAATATTTATTCATGATGCCGGGCTCCATTTTTGGCGTGTGCACGCAGGTAGTAGAAAATGCAGGCAGCAATAATCGGTGTGAGGGTAAGCCCGTAAAAAATTCCTTGAACCGGGGCAGGGCGCGAATCGTATCCTAACAGTGCATACAACAATTCTCCTGCCCAGGAATGTTCGTTAACCAGAAATGAACTGTCCCACAAAGGAGTTCCTGAATCGAGCAAACCAATTTGCATTAATTGTTTGGCGATTTGCATGGACAAACCGCCAGCCAGCAAACTGATCACGATTAAAAATATCGGAATAAATAAACGCTTCGACATAAAGCTGAATAAATAATAAGTAATGGCACCCAGGCTCATGCCTATGCCGGTGCCAATAGCGGCACCTATCAATGCAGAAGCAATTAATTGGGGTTGCTGTGTAAAACCTGACAGATAAATCCAGATTTCAGAACCTTCCCGGGCTAAGGACAAGCTCACTATGACAATAAACAAGCTGTAAATAAGAGGTTTGTTTTGAGAATAATATGAAGTTTTTTGTGATGGAGTGTTTGAAATAGAATTGGTTTTACTTGTCGCGGATAAAATCAAAACTGATAAGATCACGACACAAATCACTACCACAGAATAAAGAACAGCGTTAAGCAATTCCTGACCTGTTCCTTCAAATGCATCAGAAATTTCATAGGCATAATCTGCCAATAACCATGAGCCCGCTATACCAAAAACAATTGCGTAAAGGCTCCAGCCAAATCGCAATTGAAATTGATAGCTGAGTGCGAGCAGTAAACTGATAATCAGTGCTGCTTCCAATACTTCCCGTAATACTAATAATACTGCGTCGAGCATATCAGTTCTCCACCCGAATCAAACCTTGTGCAGTTTTTGGATTGAATTCACCAAAAAATGGATATTGTCCGGGTGCCAATGGGCCAATAAAAATAATGGCCTTGGCGCCGCCCATAATAACTTTTTCACGATTCAACTCGTAGCTTTCAAATTCTTCCGGCGTTGGGTCCTGATTGATCACCAGTAATTTCACTTTGGTGTTAGCCGGAATCACCAGCTCCGAAGGAAAAAACAAATGATCACGAATTTCAATGGTGAATACAGGAACTTCTGCTTGTGCAAAACTGGAAATTATCAGGCTGATCAATAACGATTGTTTAATTATCCATTTCATTGCGGGCAACCTTGTGTTCGGATAATGAGTTGTAATTGGTTTTGTTTTTGTCATCATGAGTTGTGCAGGCAGCGAAAGTTATCATCACTAATAATCCAGTTTCATAACGCGATGCGGTTAAGCGGATTTGTGCCTGATGCAGATCCACAACTTGTTTCACTATGGATAAACCCAGGCCACATCCCGGTGTTTTTGAATTATGTCTGTCGCCACCCAATCGATAAAAACGGTCAAAAACACGGTCATACTGGTTGTCAGGAATACCCGGGCCGTTGTCCATCACTTCCAGTACCACTTGCCGACCTCGATGCCAGGTGTTAATCGCAATTTTTCCGGAATCGGGTGTGTATTTAATAGCGTTGCCTAATAAATTATTGATCAGAATTGTCAGTGCTGAACTATCGCCAATGACCCAGCTTTCATCACCTTCGAATTCAATTTGATGATGTTTTAACTCCAAAGCATCGCTTTGATCAACAATCGCTTGTTTCACTAACCGGGTTAAATTGACTGGTTCAAATTTCCCCATGAAGTGATCGGGTGCGGTGCGGTTTAATAATAAAATTTGTTCAACCAAATAACTCATTCGTTCAATGCCCGCTTGCAGTTTTAATACTGACGCAGGTGCCGGTTGCAAATCCTGTAACAAATTTTCGCAATGTATTTTCAACGCTGCTATAGGGGTGCGCAGTTCATGGGCAGCATCGCCGGAAAAATGTTTTTCACGTGTGAAAGAGGCTTCAAGTCGTCGCAATAAATCATTGGCGGATTGAGCAAGCGGAATCAATTCGGCAGGCATATTTTGCTGATCAATAGCGTACAGATCTGTGGCTTCGCGAACATGTAGCTCTTTTGCAAGTTGCTTGATGGGTTTTAATCCAACACCCAATACCCACCAAATAATCAAACCAATAATTGGGATTGTTAACAGCATGGGATATACGGCTTGCAAAATCATCAGCTCTGCCAGGCGATAACGTTGGTCGTCGCGCTCGGCCACAATAAACCAACTTTTTTTGTCAGCGCTTTGGGCGACTAATGTGTGCCATCGATATTGATTGATATTGATAAATCGAAAACCTTCTTCGAGGGGTAGGGGTGTTACCAGTTGTTCCGGCATGGCAGAGGAGCGTGCTAAAACTTTCCCATCGGCGGATACCCACTGGAATTCCAGTGAACTTTCTGAGTCGGATTCCAGGGTTGGAAATACCAGCGAATTTTCTCTTGAACTTATTTCCTGAGTGATTTGGGGTAATGTGTAATTCAGTAAATTTACTTGCTGTAACATTCGCTGGTTAAATAGACGTTCGGCTTCTTCCATACTGCCCAGATAACCGCGCAGTGCCGCAACAAAATTGGCGAGTGTCACTGTCGCCAATAAAATAATAATTAAAAATCCACGAATGGATTTCATGGGCGAGGCACCATATAACCAATACCCCGCAAGGTTTTAATAAAATTCGCCGGTAATTTTTTTCGTAAATTATGAATATGAACTTCAACCGCATTGCTGGCAATATCGTCGTCCCAGGAATAGAGTTTGGATTCCAAACCTTCACGTGTTTGAATCACGCCCACATTTTCTACCAAGGCCTTTAACAACATATATTCGCGGCGAGATAAATTCAGTTCTGCGCCATCCAGCAACACTTGATGCTGATTGGTATTCAAACTTAAAGATCCAATGGTAATCATGGATGATGACGCGTTGCCCAATCGACGTTCCAATACACGTAAACGTGCCAGTAATTCATCGACAGCAAAAGGCTTGGTGAGATAATCATCAGCACCTGAATCCAGACCAATCACTTTGGCATCAGTGCTATCGCGAGCGGTAAGAATTAATACTTGCGTGGGTAATTTTTTGTGGCGCACCAATTTTAAAATATCGATACCATCCATATCAGGTAAACCCAAATCCAGTAATAAAATATCCGGCGGTTCTGCGACAACTTGTGCAGCCGCTGCCTTGCCAGTTTCCAACCAATTTACTGCAAAACCTGCACGTGATAAGGCGCCAACTATACCTTCCGCGAGCAGGGTGTCATCTTCAACCAATAATATTTGCATTTGGTTTTCCGTTATAAATGTTTTTTCGCTTTTGCCAGTGCCGTTTGGATTTCATCTTGACGACCGGCATCAGCAGATTCGCGACCTGGGCGTGGCGCCGCCTGTAATGCTTTTTCAAACGCGGCGACTGCTTGCTGATATTCTTTTTGCTCCAACAGATAATCGCCGTAGAAATAATTGGAGTCTATGCCATCAGGATTATAGTTCAAACCTTTTAACAACATTTCTTTGGCTTTGTCATCATCACCAAAACCCACCGGCCATCCGGGTACTTGATAATAAAGTGAGCCCAGGCTGGTGTAAGCTGACCCATCCATAGCGGCTGGATCAAGTTTGATTGCACGCTCAAACAATTTTCTCGCCTGTTTAACTTGATCCAATGCACCCAGCCCACCTTTAGCTCCAGCATAAGTAGAGCGAATAATACCTTCCCAAATTAAAAAGGGCGCGGTTTTGTGTGTTGCCGTTAAGCTTTCTGCTTGAACCACCAGCGACTCAAAGGCTTTTTCCTGTTCAGCAGTCGGCAATTGATATTTGATTTCTGCCCAGCGAGTTTGCAGTGATTGCAGGTCAGATGTCGGGTCGGCAATACAAATTGATGTGAACAAACTGAATGTCATAATCACAATTAATTTTACTAAAGTTTTCATAATCTCATCTCCAATTTTCAGGTCTGGCATAAACAGGGATTTACTTGAGCAGAGGTTGTGCATAACGACGAATTACATTCAACTGTTTGCCCAGGGCTTGGTCGATAATGCGTGGAAAAATACTGTTGATTCGTAAAAATAATTTTTCGGGCCAGCCCATATTACGATCACGCATGTGCTTCGCCGATAACATGGCGTTTACTTGTGCGGCAACTAACTCCGGTTCATCTATCGTATTACCCAGTTCGCGATTCATGGCACAAACGGCGTCAGAATTGAGACTGGTATTGGTTGCACGTGGTGCTAAATGCGCAATTTGAATTTGACTGTCGCTGAGTTCGCGGCGAAGGGCTTCAGTAAAACCACGCAAGGCAAATTTGCTGGCACAGTAGACACTGAATCCGGGATAACCGAGACTGCCAAAACTGGAACCTATATTGATAATGCGCCCGGATTTTTTATTTAAAAAGGGTAGAGTTAAACGTGTTAATAAAATATTGGCAGTCACATTGGTATTGATGAGTTGTTCAATAGCTTCAGGATCATTATCTTCCAGCATGCCAAATAAATTTACACCGGCACAATTGATTAACACATCCAGGGGTTCTTGCATGGCCAATAACGCAGTGCGAATAGTTTCTCGACCCGCATGCTGGCTGATATCCGCTTGTAAAACAAAGCCACCATTCACATAAATATTGAGTATGCGTGCTATTGATTGCAAGTGTTGATTGAATCGGCCAACTAAAATCAGCCTCGCACCCTGTTCAGCCAATTGTTGTGCAATCGCCTGACCTATACCGCCCGTTGCGCCGGTTAACAGAATCAGTTTGCCTTTGAGTTTCATCTTCAGCTCCTTACCAGAATGAGCAGTTTCGGAATTAAATTAATTACGCCGCTTTTGCCAATTGTGTTTGTTCAATTGAGCGAAAAATATTGCCGTAGAGTGTGAAAAACATTTTGGCGGCATGCACTATGTCGTCTTGGTCTTTTTGTTCAGTCAAACCATTCATTAATTTTTCAAAGAACACCATATGTTCCTGATCAAGGCTGCCGTGTGAGCGCAAATAAGAAAATGCTTTATTCGGCAAATCTAAATGTTGTTGAATAATATCTGCCGCCTGGCTTGCTAAATTAATACTGGTGCCTTCCAACACAAACACCATGCCGAAAAATGCCATAGGGTTATTACGCATGACGGTGTCGTAAGCGTAAGCCACCATTAATTCGGTTGCAGAATTAGGGCGGCCGTTACGAATGAATTCTTTATCAACACCAGATGCGGCAATATCATTCAGTATCCATTCCTGATGGCCTAATTCTTCCTCAATGTATTCAGCAATCGCTTCACGATAATGTTCTTTTTCTGATGGCAAGCGACTGCCCACGGCCATCAATAAAGGCACAGTATGTTTAACGTGATGATAAGCCTGGGTTAAAAATTCGATATATTCTTGTAAACTGAATTGACCAACACTCATGCAACGTTGGATCAGTGGTGCGCTCAATAAATAATTGCGTTCAGTTTGGGTTTCTTGTTGTAAACGATTAAAGAATGTCATAGATAACTCCTGCAGTAATGCTGGTTGAGTCTGTGGGATAAAGTGCATTCATTCTGAATTGGTAACGCGTCAAAATGGCTTCACGACGTAAACGGCCATTGTCAGTTAACAATTGGTTTTGGCTGCTAAAGGGTTCAGCAATGAAAAATTTTTGCACGCGTGCGTAATCGGGTAGATGTTGATTGACTTGACTGATTTCAGCGGCGATTTGTCTGGCATCAATATCAAAAGATCTGGGTACCAATATTGCGCTGCAAAATGCCTGGCTATCACCGACTACCATCACTTGTGCAATTGATGGGCAGAGTGATAATTCAGATTCAATCCATTCAGGCGAAATGTTACGTCCGAAACTGCTGATTAACAGATTTTTTTTGCGGCCGGTGATAAATAAATATCCCTCATCATCCAGGTAGCCCAAATCACCTGTGTCCAACCATTCATCCTGTTGCTGAATTTGTTGGCCTAGATATTGAGTGAAGGTATTGCCGCGTACTTTTATCAAACCATCATCAATTTTGATGTCAAGATGATTCAGTGGTTTGCCAACGCTGCCAATTTTGTTGTTAACAGGTGAATTTAAACTCACAACTGAAGCGCACTCTGATAATCCATAGCCTTCATAAACAGGAATGCCCAATGATCTGGCTTGTTCAATGAGCAAAGCTGGCGTGCGCGCTCCACCGACTGCAATAAATCGTAATGATTGAGGTAACCCTTTTGTTTTTGCAGCGACTAAACCTTGCAAAATTTGTGGCAACAAAATCAAACTGTTGGGTTGATACTGATGCAAAGTTTGCAACAGTGTTGGCAAGGATAATTGTGAGCTACCAGTCAAACCCAGAGTTGAACCTGCCAGTACCACAATAGTTTTACCAAGGTAAAGTGGTACATAAACACCGGCGATATTTTCAAGTAAGGTGCTTAGTGGTAATAAATTCAAATGCAGATTAATTTCAGTTTCTGCTGCCGGTGTTGAATAAATTCTGTCTGCCAGCGCTTGAGTCACCTTTTCCAGAACTGTCGTAGATAGACACACGCCTTTTGGAGTGCCCGTGGTTCCTGATGTAAAGGTAATTTTCGCAATGGATGTTATATCCGATTGATGCGTAGTCTGTTTTACATTTAATTGATCAAGAAAAATATGCGCAATCGGTGAATGAATTCTTGAATTAACTGATGTGATTGGGTCTATCTCTCCGCATACCAACAAATGCTGTAACTGAGTCTCCTTTATCACATGTTGTAATTGAGTCGTTGAGAAAAAACGGGGCAGGGGAATCAGGATGATATTGGCTTGCCAGGCAGCAAGATCCGCAATAATCCACTCAACAGAATTTTCACCCCACAAACCCAAACGACTTATTTTTTGCTCGCGTAACCAATTGGATAAAAAATTTATCTGTGCGGCAACTTGCGTATAA
>CBFGPN010000171.1:0-8429 GCA_965650675.1 uncultured Cellvibrio sp. | reverse complement strand
CTTTTACAGAAAATTTAGTGGTTTAGGGCTTGCGGATCAAGACGGTATCTGACCCAAATTCTCACCAATTATTGTTTCTGTAAGACAATAAGAAGCTTTTTTAATTCATCAGTATATAAGCACCTTTCTTCCGTCCTATTCTGTCCCGATATTACCAATTTGACTTTTTGAGCTCGGCCAATATCATTTAGGACATCCTGTGTAACTTGATAATAAACACTTTCTAAAATTGATCCAGTATATACGGGCTTCTTGTCCACAACATCTGGCCCAAACACAATTGTTGTTTCATTGATATTGGTTCCCTTCAGCCAAACAACTTTATCATCCACATATAATTCAAGCCCCACGTTTGGATTAATGAACATCCCAATCTTACCTTTATACCTCAGAATGAATGTGTCAATTTCTTTCACTCCCATAAGACCAATCGTTACAGAGTTATCTTTTTCCTCTGAATTTTCACAACTTGCGGTTGTAATTGGTTCATATAAATACGTAGCCTCCTGCGTATAAGGATTGATAGTTTTTCTCGATTTAATACCACTGGCGCATGCCGTTAATATAGACACAACACAAAATATATAAATTATTTTCATCTGTATTTCTCAGGCTAAAGCTTATCGATATTGAACACTATTACTTAACAACAATTGGGATCAGAGCAAAATTTCAACCAAGCGCAGGCTATTCTATTAAATCTGATCAAAATTAAACCCCTCCGTCCCGTTTCTCTCTCTTAACCTTCCGCCCCCCTCGTCGTTGCCAGAAGTCATAGTATTCCCAAGTGCTTCAAGTCCATCCACAAAATTAATTGCGCACTGGCGAACCATTGGGATAAGCCTCCGTATTTCCTTGCTACGAAGGCGTATTACTTGGTTTATCCGTACAGACACATCGCCTGTATTATCTAAATATTCTTGATCGACACGGCCACCATTGTGAGTGAAAACATGCCTTCTATTAAACATTTTGTTAAGGAATGATATGTCATCGTCAGTCAACCCTTCTAATATTTTAATTCCAAACCAATTCTCGATTTGTTCTGATGAATTAATTATTCGCTGAAATCCGACTCTAGATAAGGCCGCCCGACGATGAGGAATTAATGGAATTTTCAAAAGTTGCATTCTTACGGTGTTTGCAAGTGTTTCAAATTCGGAAACACAACGCGTGAGCTTTTCCCATTCAACTTCTCGTTCGTGTCGATCAGTTATGTTTGTATCTACATCGATAAACTGTTGTTCAAATTCATCAAATTTTCGAATCACAACGCTTCTAAAGTTCGGCCTACTACAGCAAGGGCAAACACCATAATCACCGAGGATATCGTATATGCATCGACAATTTGAACATGTATGTTTCGATTGCTGTCTTTCTTCCGAGTAGACCCACCCTGGTTGGTTTTCATCAAGACCATTAATTAAATCATCGAGGTTTACCTCGATTGTTTGCCGGGTTGTGTCGGCCTCAATAAAGCTGCAACAGAACTGCTGTATGAATTGAAGTTGATTTTTAGTTAGAAACTCAACTCCGCGATTTTGGTGTCCACAATAGGCGCACGTTGTTTTAGATGTGAGAAAGTTACTTCTGAAATATGAATTACATTCCGGACATTGCCGCCCAAACAACCCCTCCTTATCAGATATTAAAAATGCCAATATTGAAGGTTGAGGATAAGGTATAGCACGCCCGATCCCACCGAATGGAACGAAGTCAAGAATTTCACCTTCGAATGAGATGCATACTTGATGCAATGAGGCAGCCCAAGGATTGCAGTGTTCAATCTTTATGGCGGTCCCTTGTCCTGGATGGTGCACAAAGGTAATTTTTCCGCCGGTATGTGCTATTTCTTCGAATTCTTCAATTGACATATACACATCCCAGTTCTGATCTTAACAGTTAAATTAAAACTGAAGTTAAAGCAAAATTTAAATGTCCACAACACAAACCAAACATTCAGAATCAAAAAAAAACTGCTTTAATACCCTACACAACCCAACAAAATCCATTCCACAATATTACACCAACAACCCCGCATTCCGTTTCACTCCATACGGGCTACTGCGTATCAGACTGATCAGCCTCGGTTGATTTGCGATAGTTTTGTAACCATTCATCTCTCTTGCTTCTCCCAATGGCCGGTTTTATCAGAACCTATTCTTTTTAATTTGCCCGATTGTTGTAACTGGCTGATCGCCCGGCCAATGGTACGAATATCTTTACCCAACATATCGGCCATTTGCTGGCGTGTAAGCTGTGGGTTGTGCTGGATTAACAGCAAAATAGCATCAGGTGTTTTCTGCCCAGCGATATTTACAGGGGCAATTACAGGGGCGTTTTGTGTTAAGGTCTGGGCGATAACGGACAACATAAAATGAATAAAAGGTGTGTCGGTAGTGGTGGTAAAGGGTGGTTTGTAGCTCATCTTATGACGCTACCTCTTTCGATTTTGGAAAATTCAACCTGTGACAATTTGTCACGATGGCATCGCTGCGAATATCAGTAGCAACAAATGGCTGTAATTGAGTATCGATTTTATTGCTCATCGGTGATTACCTCCGTGTGTTTAAAAAATTAAATGTGTTATCCCTCAGATTAGGGGAGTTGGTGGAAAAATAAAAGGCAGACATTTTTTATAATTCGACCAGCGAAACAACCAGATTCGAATTTTCATTCGACACATAAGCCATCTTCTCAGTGATCGTCACAGTCAGCTTCATGCTTTTATCCGCAAGTTCGCAGAGTGATTTCAATTCATCGGCCGCGAAAAAATAACTGGTGACTTTGGGCATGGCTTTGATGGTGTCGCCGTTGCTTTTCCACCAGACGTCCCAACCGCGACCGTAGGTGAATAGATGAACGGCTTGGGATTGGTTGGCGGCTTTTTTAACGCGGTCGGGTGAGGGTTGGCCGACTTCTATCCATTCCAGAATGGTGCCGTTGTCGTGTTTTAGCCAAAGGTCGGGTTCATCGACTGAGGACAGGCCTTTGGTGAAGGATAAAGTTTCCGCAGCGCGGTAACAAAAGGCTAGAATGCGCACCATCATGCGTTCGACAGTTTCCGAAGGATGTAATGCCAGGGTGAGGTTGTAATCGCCGTAGACCTGGCGGTCCATATCCGACAGGGTCAGGTTTAATTTATACACTGTTGCACGTTCAGCCACTTTATTCTCGCTTATTGATTCAGAATGACACAGACACCCCGGGACTATACATTTTTACTTGAGAAAGACGAAGCCTCGGCGGTGGATTTTCTTGCAATTCAAACCGGTTTGCCCAAACAACGCATTAAAGATGCGATGAATAAAGGCGCGGTTTGGCTGACGCAAAAAAATAAAACCCTGCGCATGCGTCGCGCCACCAAATCCCTGTTTAAAGGCAATAAACTGCAATTATTTTACGATGCGCGTTTGTTGGCGAAACAAGCGGAAGAACCTACGCTGATTCTTGATCAAAAACGCTATTCGATTTGGTACAAACCTCATGGGTTATTATCGCAAGGCTCGCAATGGGGTGATCATTGCAGTATTTTGCGTTGGATCGAAGTGAATTTAAAACGCGAAACTTTTTTGGTTCATCGATTGGATGCGGATGCAGCCGGATTAATTTTGATTGCGCATGATGGCGATACCACTGCTAAATTGTCGGGCATGTTTCAATCACGCAATATGCATAAAACCTATCAAGCCTGGGTTGAAGGCCATTTGGATTTGCCTGAAAAAGGTAAACTGCTGGATGCAGAATTGGATGGAAAAACTGCGATCACTCGCGTCTATGCATTACAAAAATCCGTACACAATGAAAAGCCTGTGAGTTTGTTAAAGGTAGAAATTGAAACTGGCCGCAAACATCAAATACGTCGCCACTTGTCAGCAATTGGTTATCCGATTATTGGCGATAGACTTTATGGTAATGCGGGTGAACAATTGCAGTTACTCGCATGGCAATTGGAATTTGATTGCCCGGTGACCAAACAGCACCAAAAATTTGTTTCAACTCAAACGGGTTTGCCGGATTTGAGTTTGAATTTTTTAACGAATTAAAAATAGTGCGAAGGAGTTGCATATTGGTTTCAAGACACGCCGTACATACATCCCTGTAGGCTTGACGTCAACATCCATGTTGCCGACAGTCTTGAAACCAATATCCAACTCCTTTAGTGAAGAATATCTTGATATCGATTTGGATTTTTTATGACTGAATTTACTACTCCAACATTACAACTCGCCGCTGATTTAATTCGCTGCGAATCCGTAACACCGGAAGACGATGGTTGTCAGGAGATGATGACCCAACGTTTGCAAAACATTGGATTTCAGATTCACAAATTGCGTTTTGGTGAAGTTGATAATTTCTGGGCGATTCGCGGAACCGAAGGCCCTATTCTGGCATTTGCGGGTCACACCGATGTAGTACCTACAGGGCCAGAAGCGAATTGGAACAATCCACCCTTTGCACCAAAAATAATTGACGGCATGTTGCATGGTCGCGGCGCTGCCGATATGAAAGGTTCGCTGGCTGCAATGGTTGTTGCATGCGAAAATTTTGTCGAAAAAAATCCGAACCACAAAGGCTGTATTGCATTTTTAATTACCAGCGACGAAGAAGGCCCTTCAATTAATGGCACGGTAAAAGTGGTGGAATGGCTGGAACAACGTAATACCAAAATGACCTGGTGTATTGTGGGTGAGCCATCCAGCACCTATCAAGTTGGCGATGTCATTAAAAACGGGCGCCGTGGATCTTTAGGTGCAGTATTAACCGTAAAAGGTATTCAGGGACATGTGGCTTACCCACATCTTGCCGATAATCCCATTCACAAATTAGCGCCCGCTTTGGCAGAACTCGCTGCAGAACATTGGGACAATGGTAACGAATTTTTTCCCGCAACCAGCTTTCAGGTTTCCAACATCAATGGCGGCACAGGTGCAACCAATGTTATTCCTGGACACGTCACAGTCGTGTTTAATTTTCGATTTTCAACAGAAGTCACTGAAAAAATTCTGCGCGAGCGTACAGAGAAAATATTACAAAAACATCAACTCAATTACGATCTGGAATGGATACTCAGCGGCCAACCCTTTCTCACTCCCAAAGGTGATTTGGTGAATGCCACTGTTGCCGCTATAAAAGATATCACTGGTATCAATACCGAACTTTCAACATCGGGTGGTACATCAGATGGGCGATTTATTGCTCCTACCGGTGCCCAAGTGGTAGAACTCGGCCCTATTAATGCCACCATTCATAAAGTGAATGAGCAGATTTCAGCAGATGATTTAAATAAGCTAACAGAGATTTATGAGTTAATTCTGAAAAAACTGCTAACATGAATTGAATAAGAGAATTTGATACAACTCCATTGTTAGAGCCATTGACGAGGTGAAACCCGGATGCCGTCTTACAATAGTGATAATAAATTGTTCGGCCTGTTCATTCTTCTACTGTTATTGCTCAATACGGCCCAGGTTAATTCCCAGCCGCAGTCACCCTTTGTTGTAAATTATCGTGTCAAAACCATTAATAATGAAGGCAAACTCAATTACTACATGGAACTGCTCGACAGTGCGCTCAAACGTACTGAAAGTGAGTATGGCCCGTATCAATTAGGCCCGATGCTGGAATTGACCTTTACACGGGCAAAACGAACAGCAAAACACAACACTATTCCAAATCTGATATTAGGAACCAGTTATTCCAAAGAGATGGAAACTGACTATGCCTACATCCCTATACCCATGGATTTTGGCATTACCAGTTACAGAATTTGTTTCACCAGCAAAGATAAAGTAGAAGAACTGAAAAAAGTTAAAACCATAAATGAATTACGTCGCTATTCTATCGGTCAGGGAAAAGATTGGCTGGATGTAGCAGTATTAAGAGCGAATGGTTTTACTGTTGTTGAATACCCAAACTACAAAAGTCTTTTTCCTGCAGTAGTGCGCGGCCGATTTGATTTATTCTGCCGAAGCATTGATGAGATATACCCCGAATGGGAAATATATAAAAACACCAAAAATCTGGCGATTGAAGAATCATTTATTCTCTATTACGAGTTCCCACGTTTTTTCTGGACCAACCGTGAAAACAAAATCCTGATCGAGCGCCTGACAAAAGGATTGCAATCTATATTTGAGGACAACACGGCTCTGCAGATATGGAAGAAGCATCATCTACAAAATATAGAGTTTGTAAAACCCAAAAGCCGCAACATATTTTATTTGGAAAATCCTTTATTGAACGATTTACAGAATGACGTCAATCAATACTATTACGATCCGTTTAATATTGAATGAGATTTTTGCACAAATCAAAATTAATCGTAATCCCGCGAGGGCTGGATCCCTGCCTTCGCAGGGATGACGAAGTGAAATTAAACAAAAATGGATTCATGCAAAGGTCTCTGAATAAAATATCACTTCAGAATAAAATATCACTTCAGATTTTAGCCTCATGACACAGGTTGTCAGTTTTGGATGTAACAATAGGCGAAAATCAATTATGAGATGCGAGCCATGGAAAAAATTGACCACAAAAAAATATTCAAAGATTGCTACCAACCCAAAGCATCTGTGGTATCCATGCTGGAAATTCCTGTATTTAATTATCTCATGGTGGACGGCCAGGGTGACCCCAATCATTCTGAAGAATACGTACAAGCGGTAGAAGCACTTTTTTCTTTGTCCTACACATTAAAATTCATGATTAAAAAATCAGACCTTGCAATTGATTATTCCGTCATGCCATTGGAAGGTTTGTGGTGGGCTGATGATATGGCCAACTTTTCCGTTGATGATAAAACCAACTGGAAATGGACCATGATGATTATGCAGCCCGAATTTATTGATAAGAAATCCGTTCAGTCTGCAATAACAGCTCTCGAAAAAAAGAAAGACTTACCTGCATTGCACAAAATCCGTTTTGAAACCTACAAAGAAGGGCTTTGCGCACAAACCCTGCATATAGGCCCTTTCTCGGAAGAAGGTCCCACGGTAGCCAAAGTGCATCAATTTATTGAACAGCAAGGAAAATTAACAGGCAAGCACCACGAAATCTATCTATCCGATATCCGCAAAGCCGCACCGGAAAAATGGAAAACAATTATCAGACAACCCATGTCTAGTAATTAATTCGCTATTGCTTTTATCTCCAGTCTGGTTATTGTTGGCATTCTGTACTCTTGGAAAAAACACAAAGAAGATTTTCACGCCATTCATATCAATAACCTTAACTCTGGGAAGATCATCATGAGTAATCCAGCTTATATCGTTGCGCTTGTGTTAGGTTCAATCATGTTGTTGTCTGTATGCTTTGTTTACGTTCGGCATCAAGTATTGCAATTAAGTGGTATGGGATTAACTGCGTTTGCTGTTATTTTGGTTGGGATGTCCGTGTGGAAAAATATTAATGTATCAGTTGATGAAACTGGTTTTACTGCAAAACTTGAACAAGCCATTGAGATTGCCAATCAAGCCAAAAAAGAAACTGCTGAAATCAAACAGCTCAACCAACAAACCACAGAAGCAGCTCTGGCCTTAAAAGAAACTGTCGAGACTATTCGCATTCAGGAGGCACTCAGGGATAAAGGCCTTTATAAAGGTGCGCTAATTGGTCAACTGGATAGCGAAACAGTAAAATCGATTTCTGCATTTCAGGAACAACGCGGTATCCCCAAAACCGGAACTCTTGATACAAAAACTATTCGCGAGCTTGGAATAAAACCGATTAAAAATTTTTCCAACTTACAAAAAACAACCGTTTCACAATAAACATTTGGAGCTCATCATGCTGGAACTGAGACCTAACTGTGAATGCTGTAATAAAGATTTACCGCCCGCCTCAATTGAAGCACTGATCTGTTCATTTGAATGTACTTTTTGCAGCAGTTGTGCAGAAAATATTTTGCATGGGAAATGCCCCAACTGCAGTGGAGAACTTGTTCCAAGACCAATAAGACCTGCAAATAAATTGATTAATAATCCCGCTTCAACGATGCGCGTTTTTAACCCGGATGGCTGCCAAAAAATCGCCTGATTTACAAAACTGCTTTAACACCCTGCAACTGCGACAAGGAATGTTCTTTTGCAGACGCAATAAAATCCTGCACATAAGGTAAATCCAAATCTGTATCACGCAAAGCTGCATAAAGTGTTGGCCATATACCTTTTTCGCCAGCTGATTTCACTGCAATCAATCCTTTATCGACATATTCTGCCAACACCCAATTGGGCAAAGCGCAAACGCCGCGACCGGTTGTAACCAATTGCACCATCATCAAGGTTAATTCCGATGTACGAACCGATTTAGGTTCTTTGTGTGCAGGAATTAAAAATTGATTGAAAACATCCAAACGAGCACGGTCAACCGGATAGGTAATCAAGGTTTGATCTACCAAATCATTCGGTTCCAAATATTTTTTTTCATTC
>CBFGPN010000170.1:0-8498 GCA_965650675.1 uncultured Cellvibrio sp. | reverse complement strand
TCACCCCACCCTAACCCTCCCCTTGGCAAGGGGAGGGGACAGATTTCACTCCGTACAAATTAAACAGGGAGTCAAAGTCCCTCCCCCTTGCCAAGGGGGAGGTTAGGAGGGGGTGAATTAAAAAAATTAAATCTTGCCTAACTAAATTTTTCCTAACAAGGAAACCATTTCCAACGCAGTGGACGCAGCTTCAACACCCTTGTTGCCTGCTTTGGTTCCAGAACGTTCGATGGCTTGTTCGATTGAATCGACAGTCAACACACCGAAGGTAACCGGTACAGCATACTGCAAAGAAACTTGCGCAAGACCTTTGGTGCATTCGCCTGCGACATAATCAAAGTGTGGAGTACCACCGCGAATCACAGCACCCAATGCAATAATGGCATCGTAAGATTTTTTCGCTGCAATTTTTTGTGCAACCAGAGGAAATTCAAATGCCCCTGGTGCGTAATAAATGGCGATTTGTTCGTCTTTAATACCATGACGACGCAAAGTATCCAACGCACCGTCTTTTAAACTCTCTACAACAAAACTATTCCAACGGCTGACGATCAATGCATATTTGCCAGCGCAGGCTGAAAATTCACCTTCGATAACTTTAATGTTGCTCATATCTATTTCCCGAAAAAATTAGGCTAATGCAGATTTAACCGTGTTGATAATATTTTGTTCATCCTGATCGATACTACCGTCCGCAGACGCCAGTTCATTTAACAATTTAAGTAAATCACCTTTGAAGTTAATGTTGGCGCAGTGGGTTTCAACAAACTCTTTTACCTGATTGTTTTTTATCGCAGCATCAACTTTGCGAATGGCATCTGCTTGAAATATATCAATATGAATAGGTGAGCTCCATTTCAGCGAAGGCAAAGCCGACGCCAGGAAATCTTGTTCTTGCAGTTTGATTTTTTTGTCGACGCGATACAACAAGGTCAGCAAGAGAACAGTTGCTTCGGATGCCGCCTGAGTGTCGATGGAGTCTTTGTTTTTCTGAAACAAATTGGCAAACTTTTCAAACATATTTTTTTCCCAAATAGATTGTTAAGGACAAACGTATTCCACCACTTCCAGATCAAAACCCGACAATGCCGAGTAACGCATGGGTGCCGACATCACGCGCATTTTTCGAATACCCAAATCGCGCAAAATTTGTGAGCCGGTGCCAACCTGTTTGTACAACACATCCGCGCTGCGACGTTGTTGTTTGCCCGAGATCAACCAATCAATGCTTTCTTCGACCTCAATGGTAGATTCGTCATGACAAATCAACAGCACTACGCCCTTACCTTCTTCGCTAACTTTTTGCAGCGCTTGCTGATAAGTCCAGGCTTTTCCGCCTGCGACCGATGAGCGCTTGATCGACAAAATATCGCGTGCGGTATCCAGCACGTGCACTCTTACCAAAGTTGGAGATTCATCGATTTCGCCTTTCACCATGGCGAAATGCAAATCGCCGCGAGCCAAATCCTTGTAGGTTTTCAATTCGAATTCGCCAAATAGCGTCTCAACCTTGCGGCTATTAACGCAGGCAACGGTTTTTTCACGGGTTGCCCGATAGTGAATCAGGTCGGCAATGGTACCGATTTTCAAGCCATGTTGCTCGGCAAATCGTTCCAGATCAGGCCTTCTGGCCATAGTACCGTCGGGGTTCATGACTTCGACTATAACTGCCGCAGGTTCAAAACCTGCCAGGCGCGCAAGGTCACAACCGGCTTCAGTATGCCCTGCACGGCTCATTACACCACCGGGTTGTGCCATTAAAGGAAAGATGTGGCCAGGCTGTACCAGATCGGAGGGTTTGGCATTGGCCTTAACCGCAGCGCGGACAGTCAAGGCACGGTCCGCCGCAGAAATACCTGTGCCGACCCCCTCAGCCGCTTCGATTGATACAGTGAAATTAGTGGTGTGTTGGGATTTGTTGTCGGTCACCATCAAAGGCAAATCCAGTTGCTGGCAACGCTCTGGAGTCAATGTCAGGCAAATCAAACCACGGGCATGGGTCGCCATAAAATTGATATCATCCGGCCGAACCTGCTCGGCCACCATGATTAAATCGCCTTCATTTTCACGATCTTCATCATCCATCAAAATGACCATCTTGCCGTGGCGCAGGTCATCAATCAGTTCATCTATGGTGTTCAATTGCATATACAATCCCGTGGACTTTGCGGCTTACCCAGCCAGATGAGTAAAGCACATGTTTCAAGCCGCCGCATTTTACAGAAGCAGGGCCTATAAACACAGGAAAAAGAGAATCTTATATGGGGAAATTCACAATCAACTGGCGCCTGTGCGCTGGCTTTATCGCCAATACCATTCTAAAAACAGAAAGGTATTGGCGAGTTAACTTTATAGCTTTTCGGCCGCCGCCAATTCCATGTATCGGGTATCAAAGCGTAATTTAACGTTTTTGGCATCGCCCAGAATTTTACCTCCGGAAAATTCAATACCGACAAAATCAACAGATTCCGCACCTGAACCAAACAAACCTTTTTCAAAACTGAATCGACGAACTTGATCCATGGTATTAATCAGCTGTTCGCTTTTGGCGACGGCCAATGCCTGCTCCGGGGTGTAGAACATTTCGGTTGTTTTTAACTGTAATTCAAATTCAGCAGGGCTGACATCAGCTGACAGAGCCATGGCTGCAATTGCTTTTTTCTGGGCCATTCCGCCAGACGACATTTCTACCATGGTTTCATACCAGGCACCGGAGAGTGCTTTTTTTAATTTTTCACTTGCGTTTGTTTTTACGACCATCAAATCCAATATTTCTCCCGGTATTTTCGATGAATCAAATAATAAATTGGTATTTCTTACTCGCTGCACTTTCTGCAAAGGAGGATTCCAGGTGACCACCCCCGCATGATTCGCCGTAATGTAAGTCAAGGTAATATCAGCATTGGATGTATTGACGATTGTGACATCCTTTTCACTCATTCCATTCATCTCCAATGCACGCGCCAATAGATAATGGGAAACAGAATATTCAACCAGCAACACTTCTTTTCCTTTCAAATCTTTCACACTGTTTGCTTTCCGCAACACTATCCCATCATTACCATTCGAATAGTCACCCAATATCAAGGCCGTCGAATCTACCCCCGATGCTGCAGGAATAGTCAAAGCATCCATATTGGTCATAACACAGGCATCGTACTCACCTGCTGTGTAGAGATTGATTGATTCGATATAGTCATCCAACAAAGTTAAGGATATTTCTATGTCGTATTTATCAGCCCACTTTTTCAGAATCCCGCTTTCCTGAGCATATGCCCAAGGCTCCCAACCAACATAATGCGTCCAAGCCACCGAATATTTTTCTTTTGCCTGTGCCATCAAGGAACAGAAAGCAACCAACACAATACCGACAAACTTAAACCAGACATTCATTGAAGATACCTTTATTAAAAAACAATAATCGGCGGCGATTGTAATTGAGATTTATCCAATCAAGAAGGGATTTACCAATATCATAGATAAATGCATCTGATTGGTTTAGGATCGTTCATCAAAAATGAGTCAGGTTCAATGGAGACACTATGAAACAACGCTCTATTACTCTCGCCATCACCGGTGCATCCGGTGCCCAATACGGGTTGCGCTTATTGGAATGTTTGTTAGCGGCGGAATGCAAAGTGTATTTATTGATTTCATCTGCTGCGCAAGTTGTTATTCGCACCGAAACGGATTTGGATTTACCGGAAGAAGCAGAAGATCAGGCAGCTTTTTTACAGCGCATGTTTAATGTTGATGAAGAACAGCTGCAATTGTTGGCAAAAGATGATTGGTTCGCTCCACCCGCATCAGGTTCAAGCTCACCCTCATCTATGGTGATTTGCCCCGCCAGCGGCGGAACTATTTCAGCAATCGCACATGGCGCCAGTAATAATTTAATTGAACGCGCGGCTGATGTCGCATTAAAAGAAAGGCGCCAATTAATTTTAGTCCCTCGCGAAACACCTTATTCACAAATTCATCTCGAAAATATGCTCAAGCTCACGCAAATGGGCGCGATGATTTTACCTGCAAACCCCGGCTTTTATATGCAGCCGCAAAACATTAACGAATTAATTGATTTTATTGTTGCGCGTATTTTGGATCAGCTGGGAATAGAACAGGATTTAATGCCGCGCTGGGGTGAGGATTGATTTACCCCTGCAGCCAATATTTATTATATGATTGCCCGCTGACAACAAATTGGAAACCTCTATGCAAAGCACATTACTTGAACAAGCGCTTGAACTACTCGTGTTTGGCATGGGCACCGTATTTGTATTTTTAATCATGCTAGTGATTGCCGTAAACCTGATGTCACGTTTTATTGAAACATTTTTTCCAGAGCCCGCAACCCCCGAACAACATCCACCTTTTGCAGAACATAAGAACGACGACTTGCCCAATCCACACACCATTGCAGCTATTCAAGCCGCTATTCACCAACATCGCGCCAAACACCCTCGCGACTGACCGGAGTTTTTCATGACTAATAATAATCCCCTCGGAATCACCGATGTTGTGCTGCGCGATGCGCATCAATCACTCTTTGCAACTCGCATGCGTATTGACGATATGTTGCCGATTGCCGCAAAGCTGGATGCAGTCGGATTTTGGTCGCTCGAATCCTGGGGCGGCGCCACCTTTGATGCCTGTATTCGTTATTTGGGTGAAGATCCCTGGGATCGCATCCGCGAATTAAAAAAAGCTATGCCGAAAACTCCGCAACAAATGTTGTTGCGTGGGCAAAATTTATTGGGTTACCGCCATTATGCGGATGATGTAGTAGAAACTTTTGTTGAGCGCGCTGCGGTTAATGGTGTTGATGTATTTCGTGTGTTCGACGCCATGAATGATATGCGCAATATTGAAACCGCGATGAAAGCCGTCAAGCGTCAGGGTAAACATGCACAAGGCACACTATCCTATACGCTCAGTCCGGTACACAAACTTGAAACCTGGATCAGCCTCGCCAAACAAATTGAAGATATGGGCGCAGATTCTATTTGTATCAAAGACATGGCCGGTTTATTAAAACCTTATGACGGTTTTAAATTGGTAAAACGTTTAAAAGAAGAGTGTGAAATTCCCATTCACATGCAATGCCACGCGACTACCGGTTTGGCTCACGCAACTATTTTAAAATGTGTTGAAGCAGGTATTGATAATGTGGATACCGCAATTTCATCTATGTCCATGACCTATGGCCACAGCCCGACCGAAACTTTAGTCGCAACATTGGAAGGCACCAATCGCGACACAGGTTTGAATTTAATTTTACTCGAGGAGATCGCCACTTATTTTCGTGAAGTCAGAAAAAAATACGCAAAATTTGAAGGCTCATTAAAAGGTGTTGATGCGCGTATTTTAATTGCGCAGGTTCCCGGCGGTATGTTGACCAATATGGAAAGCCAATTACGCGAACAAGGCGCTATTGATCGCTTTGATGATGTACTCGCCGAAATCCCGCGCGTGCGCGAAGATCTCGGATTTATTCCACTGGTGACACCCACATCACAAATTGTTGGTACTCAAGCCGTATTAAATGTGCTGAGTGGTGAACGCTACAAAAATATTTCCAAAGAAACTGCTGGCGTTTTGCGCGGTGAGTACGGTGCAACACCAGCACCTATGAATGCCGAATTACAAGCAAAAGTATTGGAAGATGGTGAATTACCTATTAGCTGTCGCCCTGCCGATAATCTTGCACCGGAATTGGAACAATTGACTGACGCATTGGAAAAAGAAGCAGCCATGCGCAAAATTGTTTTACGCACTCATGATCAAACATTGGATGATGTTTTAACCTACGCACTCTTTCCGCAAATTGGTTTGCGCTTTTTGGAAAATCGCGATAACCCCACCGCATTTGAACCAGTGCCCACTGGTAAAGAATCCACTCTGGTTACCAGCTCATCCGGCGAAGAAATTTATACAGTCGAAGTGGAAGGAAAAAAATACACAGTGACGGTTAACAATGGTGGTGACATCACCGGTATCAAACCACTGCAGAATCATTCCAAACCCATTTCAACAGCAGAAGCACGATCATTAGCTGCACCACTGGCGGGCAATATTATTAAAGTATTTGTGAAACCCGGCGATCAGGTCAAAGAAGGCGATTTGGTGATGCTGTTGGAAGCCATGAAAATGGAAACACAAATCAGCGCCCCTTGTAGCGGCGTGGTCACCAGTGTTGAGGTAAAAAGTGGCGATACCGTTCCTGTCGGTAAAACCCTGCTCGCTATTGCGCCGTCAGGAGAATAAAAAATGGATACTTTATTAAAGCTTTGGCAATCCACCGGAATTTCTCACATGGATTCCGGCCAGGCAATTATGATTGGCATTTGTCTGGTTTTATTATTTCTCGCGATTCGTAAAGGATTTGAGCCTCTCTTATTAGTGCCGATTGGTTTTGGTGGATTACTCGCCAATATTCCCGGCGCAGGATTGGCGCTTTCTGCCATAGAACAAGCATTGCAAAACGGCACACCGGAAATTGGTTTGGCGTTAGCGCAGTTGGCTGGTTTAACCGGTGGTGACCCGGATGCATTGATTTATAAAACCTTGTTGGCTGACGCGAGTGTTTATCAAACCGCTCTCCAATTAGTACAAACCGCCGGTTACAGCGATGGCATGCTCTACACTTTTTATAAAACCGCTATCGCCAGTGGTGTTGCACCTTTGCTGATTTTTATCGGCGTTGGCGCCATGACAGATTTTGGGCCATTGCTTGCCAATCCCAAAACTTTATTACTCGGCGCCGCTGCGCAATTTGGAATTTTCACGACTGTGTTGGGTGCAATCGGTTTAAGTTATTTTGGTTTGGATTTTACGATTGCTGAAGCTGCTGCCATTGGCATCATCGGTGGTGCTGACGGCCCCACTGCAATTTATGTCACCAATAAATTAGCGCCGGATTTACTCGGTGCTATCGCCGTTGCCGCTTACAGCTACATGGCATTGGTGCCATTAATTCAACCACCCATAATGCGCGCACTCACCACCAAAGCAGAGCGCGGCATAGTGATGCAACAATTACGCACCGTCAGTAAACGCGAAAAAATTATTTTCCCGATTGTGATGTTGATACTGGTCGGATTATTTTTACCTGACGCTGCACCCCTGCTCGGTAGTTTTTGTTTTGGTAATTTAATGCGCGAATGCGGTGTGGTGGATCGTTTATCGGATACAGCACAAAATGCGTTAATAAATACCACCACCATATTTTTGGGTTTATCCGTTGGTTCTAAATTAGCTGCTGATAAATTTTTGGACCCAAAAACTCTCGGCATTTTAGCCCTCGGCATTGTTGCTTTCGGCATAGGCACGGCTGCCGGTGTGCTGATGGCAAAATTAATGAATTTGGTCAGCAAAGATAAAATTAATCCATTAATCGGTTCCGCCGGTGTTTCTGCAGTGCCTATGGCCGCACGTGTGTCCAATAAATTGGGTTTACAAGCCAATCCGCAAAATTATTTATTGATGCATGCGATGGGGCCCAACGTTGCAGGTGTAATTGGTTCTGCAATTGCGGCTGGGGTGATGATCAGCATTATTACTTCATTACCCTGATGGATTTGCAATATGACAATTCCCCGTCAGGTAAAAATTGTTGAAGTTGGACCACGCGACGGATTGCAAAACGAAAAACAATTAATTCCCACATCAACCAAAATCACATTGATCAATGATTTGGTTGATGCGGGATTAACTTATATAGAAGCAGGCAGTTTTGTGAACCCCAAATGGGTTCCGCAAATGGCCGATAGCGCCGACGTCTTTTCCGGCATTCAACGCAAAACCCATGTCACCTATGCTGCTTTAATTCCCAATCTGCAAGGTTTTGAACGCGCGATTACAGTGAACGCCAATGAAGTCGCCATTTTTGCAGCCGCTTCGGAAGCCTTCAGTCAAAAAAATATTAATTGTTCGATTGCCGAAAGTTTGAAGCGTTTTGAGCCGATTATTGAAGCTGCAAAAGAAAAATATATCCCCGTACGCGGATATATTTCTTGCGTTGCTGGCTGCCCTTACTCCGGTAGAGTCGAGTTTGAACAAGTTGCCAGTATCGCGAATGATTTATTAAACATGGGCTGTTATGAAATTTCTCTCGGCGACACTATTGGCGTCGGCACCGCTGGACAAATCCAACAACTTATCGACACTGTCGCTACAAAAATTGCCATAGAAAAATTAGCTGTTCATATGCACGACACCTATGGACAAGCGCTCGCCAATATTTTTGCATCGCTGGAAATGGGGGTTAGCGTTGTCGATTCGTCAATTGCAGGATTAGGCGGCTGCCCTTACGCAAAAGGCGCAACCGGTAATGTGGCGACTGAAGATTTGGTTTATATGTTGAATGGATTGCAGATAGAACATGGTGTAGATTTGCAGAAATTAATTCTGGCGGGTGAAAAAATTAGTCGTGCGTTGAATCGGGAAACGGGTTCGCGGGTGGCGCGGGCGATGATGCCCTCACCCTGACCCTGCCCTCA
>CBFGPN010000169.1:0-8517 GCA_965650675.1 uncultured Cellvibrio sp. | reverse complement strand
CTCGCAAACCCTTTTTCAAGGCCCCCTTGGTGAGGGCGCGCACTATACGAAGATCACTTTAGCTTGGCAATCTTTTTTTGAAATATTTTTTACTTAAGGACAATTTGAAAACACTTCGCCAACTTATTGAACAGAATTGACTTTTTTGCGATCAAACACTGACTGAAACAACCAAATCGCAGGCGCCGAGAGACCGTAAATCACAGCAATCACCAACACCCCCACTTCCTGAAAGCGAATCAGCAAAGCAAACACCAGCACCACCAACAGCAAAAAGCCAAAAGGTACGCGACCGCGGAAATTCACAGACTTAAAACTGGTATAGCGGAAGTTGGACACCATCAACAAACCGGTTAACGCTGTAATCACAGCAACCACATAACTCCAATTTCTATCAGGATTCACATCAAACCAAACCCAAACCACTCCAGTTACAAGAGCTGCCGCTGCCGGACTCGCCAGACCGATGAAATACTTCTTGTCGACAACACCAATCTGCGTATTGAAGCGTGCAAGTCGAAGCGCTGCGCAAGCCATATAGATAAACGCTGCCGCCCAACCCCAACGCCCCATGTCATGCAAAGCCCAGGTAAACACCACCAAAGCAGGCGCAACACCAAAGGAGACCATATCGGCGAGACTGTCATATTGCTCACCAAACGCACTTTGGGTATTGGTCATACGCGCAACGCGACCATCCATACCGTCAAGCAACATGGCTGCAAAAATTGCCAAAGATGCATGGGAGAAATTGCCATTCATTGCACTGACGATTGCATAGAAAGCGCAAAACAAGGCGCCCGTCGTAAACAGATTGGGCAGAAGGTAAACGCCGCGATGACGTGTTTTTTTGCCATCTTCAGACACCTCTTCCACAAAATCACCGAAGGGCAAAGGACCTTCGCTATCGACATCCAATTTTTTATCGTCTTTGTCGTTATTCAATTCTGAACTCATGACTCATCTCACTGTTTTCAGACCACAGTTTTAGGGAAGCGCATTCTACACCCAGACTAAAAAAAAAGCCCCCGCAGGTGCGAGGGCTTTCGATTCACCAAAAAGATTAGTTTTTGGTTTTGTCGATGATTTTGTTGGCTTGAATCCAGGGCATCATCGCACGCAATTTTGCACCTACCACTTCGATTTGGTGAGCTGCGTTGTTACGACGATAAGCTGTCATAGACGCGTAATTGGATTGACCTTCCATTACGAATTTCTTCGCGTATTCGCCGTCCTGAATATCCTTCAGTGCTTGACGCATAGCTTTGCGTGATTCTTCGTTGATCACTTTTGGACCAGTTACATACTCACCGTACTCAGCATTGTTAGAGATGGAGTAGTTCATATTGGCGATACCGCCTTCGTACATCAGGTCAACAATCAACTTCAATTCGTGCAAGCACTCGAAGTAAGCCATTTCCGGTGCGTAACCCGCATCAACCAAAGTCTCGAAACCCGCTTTAACCAACTCAACACAACCACCACACAAAACTGCTTGCTCACCGAACAAATCGGTTTCGGTTTCGTCTTTGAAAGTCGTTTCGATGATGCCGGTACGACCACCACCCACGCCTGACGCGTAAGACAGAGCCACATCTTTAGCTTTACCTGATGCATCCTGATAAATCGCGATCAAATCAGGGATACCGCCACCCTTCACAAACTCTGAACGCACAGTGTGACCTGGTGCTTTTGGCGCAACCATGATCACGTCCAAATCAGCGCGCGGCACAACCTGGTTGTAGTGGATCGCAAAACCGTGAGCGAAAGCCAGACAAGCACCTTTCTTGATGTTTGGCTCGATTTCTTCTTTATACAGCTTGGATTGGAATTCGTCCGGAGTCAGGATCATGACCACATCGGCTTCAGAAACCGCTTCTTTTACATTCTTCACAGTCAAGCCAGCGTTGCGGGCTTTAACAGCAGAAGGAGAAGTCTCGCGCAGCGCAACAACTACGTTTACACCTGAATCTTTCAGGTTGTTGGCGTGGGCGTGACCTTGTGAACCGTAACCGACAATGGCGACTTTTTTGGATTGGATAATAGAAAGATCACAATCTTTATCGTAATAAACGTGCATGGCTAACTCCTGATAATTAAGAAATGGGGAGCCCGAATGGACTGGCCGACTAGTCTAGGAAAAGACTATCATGCCGTAAAATGATATATTTGCATCACTTTATTGCAGAACGTGCAACACTATGGACATCACCAAGCTCAAAATCTTCTCGACTCTCGCCCAGCAACTTCACTTTGGGCGGGCCGCCGAGCTCTGCAACCTTAGCCCCTCAGCACTCAGCCGCAACATCAAGCAACTGGAAGATGACCTGGGTATTCAACTCTTTGATCGTGACAATCGCTCGGTTGCACTGACACAAGACGGCGAACAATTTTTAGGATTTGCGCGTGAAATTTTGCAGCAGTGGGAAAGCTTTCAAGAGTCTTTAGTCGCACGCGCTGATCAATTACGCGGGCAACTTTCTATTTATTGTTCTGTGACCGCCAGCTACAGTTTTCTTTACGATATTCTCACGGAATTTCGGCAACAACATCCCGGTATCGCCATAAAATTGCATACAGGCGACCCGGCGCAATCGATCGAGCGCGTGCAAGCGGGCCTTGAAGATATTGCCATAGCCGCCAAACCCGACAACTTACCTGCAGGTATTAGTTTTAAATCCATTGCCAATTCGCCGCTCATTTTTATTTGCGCAAAAAATAAAACCGAATGGAATTCTGCAGATTGGAATCAAATTCCTGTCATCATCCCCGAAGAAGGTTTATCTCGCGAGCGTTTGGACTTCTGGTTTAAATCGAATCAAATCAAACCGACCATTTACGCCGAAGTAAAAGGTAACGAAGCGATAGTCAGCATGGTGAGTTTGGGATTTGGCGTGGGGCTGCTGCCCAAAATTGTATTGGATAACAGCCCCCTTAAAAATTCAGTGCAGGAATTTGCTCAACAACCAGACCTCGGTCCCTACTCCATGGGAATTTGCGTAATGGAGAAGCGCTTAAAAAGTCCGATTGTGAATGCATTTTGGGAGCAATTAGCCGGATTTGAAAACACAAAATAATCCGACTGATTTCTCAACTGCAAAATGCAACTTAATCTCTTGCCGGTGCAGGGTTTGTTTGCTCGACCAACTCATCCAACTTGCGAGAATTAACCAGACGTCTCATTACAGTGTAGAAAATCACAGAAAGCAACAGAGTAAAAATTACTGACCAAATAAATTTTTCCACTGATGGCTTGTATAAATTGAAGTAAAGGATCTGCCCAATATTCAGCACACAAATAAATTTCAACATCAATTCCTTATTGATGTTCTTGAGCACGTAAGCCCCCAAAGGAGCCATAAACAACACCACTGGAAATGCGCATAACCAGGTTTGTACTTGATACTGAGTTAATCCTGAATCATAAAAATGTCGATAGGCATAGCCCAGAATACTGATCGCTGCCATCATCATGATACTCATGTGCGTTGCAATTTTTTCTTGCATACCAAAACGCGTAACTAATAATGTGTAGAGAATAATATCAGCACCCGTGCCGAATAGACTGGCGCACATACCACCGAGAAACAATACCGGAACAGTGATCCAATAATCAGATTTTTTTGTCAGAGTCAAAGTACCTTTAGCACCACGATGATCACTCAAGTAATAAATGACCGCAAAGGTTGCAATCAAACTCAAAAACAAGGCTTGAATAATGACAACCGGAATGGATTGCAACAGCTGCATTCCCAGAACAAAGCCAATAAAACTCACAGGAACTAGCCAGAGCATGGGTTTGTATGCACGGATATTATTGGATGAGTGAGTGAGAATAAAAATACTGGCACTGGTCATGCCGATACTTTGAATCATTAAACTGAAATCTCGCGCCATGGTGCGCTCGATACCAATAAAAATATTCAACACGGGAAACGCAACAACACCACCGCCCTCGGGGGTTACGCCAGCAACAAATGCACCTAAAACCATAATCACAGGATAAAACCAATGCTGCGCAAGAAAGGCCAAATCATTAAAAGAAACAAAAAGACTGATCCACGTGATCAATGCAATCGCAAGCCATAGCCGAAAAAGTTTGCTTTCAAAAAACATAAGAATTCCTACCAGTGGACATAAGCCTTGTTTGTTATACGATTTATCATCAGGAACTTGTGATTTATTTTGGTGCAGGCCATAGTTAAATAACAGAATATAACCTGCCGTTGACTATAAAAAACACCCACACCGAATTGACCACAAACTTACGTACCAGACAAACAAATAAATATAAATTTTGACTATCGCATTATCAAGGAGATGGGTTTTATCAAACTCCGCATTAAATTGGTGCAGAACAAACACGAGCCCGCAGCCAATCACAAAATGCGATTGACAGATTTTTCTGGCAGGGGGGATGAAGACAAACCTGTTTTTAACCAGCGATCAAACCAATCCAAGGCAAATCCAAAATTGCCGTGAATTTTTTCGTGATGTTGTTGATGCCGGCGTGCACCTTGAAATAAAAAGAAACGGGACTCAGGAAACCAATCGTAATTGGCGTGACCAATTTGGTTGATGACAAAACTGAATACGGGAACAGAAACAAGTGCATGGATACTAAAATCATGAGCCAACATAGGTAAAATCAATACACCACCCAACATCATGGATTCAACCGGGTGAAAGCTATAGGTTGTCCAAGGGGTAGTAGTCATGGATTGGTGATGCGCTTTATGATAACGGCGCAGTAAAGGTGTATGCAACAAACGATGATTGATATAAAAATACAATTCATTCCAAAAAAACAAAACCACAATTTCAAACCAGATTTGCAACCACCTGGGATTTTCTGCAAGTTGCGCCCAGCCCAATTGCAATAATCCCCAAGGGAAAATTACCCCCAAACCAAAAATCGCGATAGTGATAAATGACAGTCCAATTTCCCTTCGTAACTGCTGGCTGTTAACCGGACGAGCATCCAATACTCGTCCTTTTTTAAAAGCAGGAAACACCAAAGACAATAAGGCAATATTGATTAAACAAAACAGAAAATACATACAAAAGAAAAACACCAGGCCTGACAGCATTATCTCCATCGCACTGGCGTTAAGGAAAAAGTCACGCATGATAAGAATTCCCGAGCTAAATATTTTCAGTTTTGCCTGGATTATATTTACAATTTTTTCTCGATTCGCTTATCGGGCACGAGCCATAACAATGCCACCAGCACATAACAAATGGGCGCAACCCAACTCAACAGGAATGTGGATACTATTCCTATCAAATAAAGCACAATTGAGACATTACCTTTAACATCTTTTCCTATAGCTTTGGCAAGCACAGAATCGTTTCCTTCAACGGCTATCAAACATTTCACCAATATCCAATAGGCGATTGCTGCCATTAACAGATTAAATCCATAAACTGCCGTTGGATTTGCCGCAAAATGATTTTCGCCCATCCATCCCGTCGAAAAAGGTAACAAAGACAACCAAAATAACAAATGCAAATTGGCCCACAAAACACCACCACTCACATGATGAATCGAATGCAAAAGATGATGATGGTTACTCCAATAAATTCCAATATAAATAAAACTCAAAACATAACTTAAAAATACCGGAAAAAGTTGTAATAAAGTTCCCCAATCGGTTCCATGGGGCACCTTCATTTCCAACACCATAATGGTAATAATGATGGCAAGCACACCATCGCTAAATGCTTCCAAACGATTTTTACCCATGATTTGCTCCAACAAAATTCAATATGATCAGCGGAAGTAAGTTATAAAATCCACCGTAGGATACATCAAACCACGAGTTTTACATGAAAAAATTATTTCCCGCCCTGTTTTATTTTCTACTGCCCACACCTGCCGCTGCCGATACACCCTGCGGCTACCCAAGCAAAAAGGATCTTGCCATTGAATTTTATAAATCTTGCGGTGAAATAAAAGGTGATCAATTACAGCCACATGATTGGCATAAAAACAATATTGATTTTGATCAAGATGGTTTGGGCTGTGTATTAATTGGCGGTGACAAAGCTTTTTATATCAATAAAAAAGGCGGCACTCGCCGCACAATATTTTTTGACAACGGCTGTGATTATTTTGAAGACGGGTTGGCGCGCGGTTATGAAAATGGAAAAATGATTTATATGGATAAAAATTTAAATGTGGTATTAAGACCTGGTTTTGAATGGTTGCTGCCTTTTGATTATGACCACGCCACTGTCTGCAACGGTCCATTCGAAACTATTCAGGATGGTGAACACAGCCTGATGAAAAATGGGCAATGCGGGCTGATCGACAAACAAGGTAATTTAGTAGTTGATGCAAAATATTCTATTGGTAATAACGAAGCTTTTGATAATTATATTAACAGCCACAATCACTGCCCCAAACCGCCCATCACATCAAAAGAATCTGCCATTTGCCATGCGAAGCGACATTTGCAGCATCAAAGCCATTTAAATCAATTAAAAGAAATTGTATCAGCCAAAAAAGCCAAAGACACATGGCTGGTTAATTTTACTTATCAGGATTCCCCAAACGATATTTTTGTCATTGAGCTGGAATCAAAAACGGCGCGCTGGTTATCTATAGTGCCGGTTGAAGAATAGAATAAAACACCTATCACTTCATAATATATTACGGAAAATTTTTAATCGCCTTAGCCAATTCAATTACCGATAAAGGCGCAGAACCTTCAGCTTTATTACTGAGCGTGACAAACACATTTTGTCCGGCCTTTGCTGTACCTGAAATAACTTTTGCCAGAATCGCTCGCGTATCCAAATCGGGATCAACCATTTTGTCGTAAGGTGAATAGGCTTGTTGCGCATCTTCGTAACCATAAGCACCGTGCAAAGGATTCAAATTCCATCGACACACCAAAGGGCCAGGCCAGAGTGCGCGCAAAATCGGAAGCTGCTCATTGATTGACGGCATTTTTGCATGCAAGCCCAAACAATAAATAGCTTTGGTGTCGCGCAATGCTTGAACAAATTGTGGCGTAAGCCATTGAGGGTCGCGCACTTCTACAGCAACTACTCCATCGGGTGCAGTTTGTTTGAAATCGGAAATTGCGTTTAACATTTGATATAAACGATCAATCACCTGTGGCATTGATCCAAGCATTTGATTGGGTAGAGGACTGATTTGAAAAACCAACGCACCTACTTTATTACCTAATCCTTCCAGCGCTGGCTCAACAAATAATTTCACCGCTTCTACCGGATTTAAAAAATAAGGATTAACTCGCATACCGCGCCCATCTTCGTCACGAACCAATACATCAGTAACCAAACTCGGTGCTTTAATCACAAACCGAAAATCCTGATTAACTTGCGATGCATATTCCGCAAACTGCGCAACATTCAACGGCCTATAAAATCCGCGATCAATACTGACCGTTTTAAATAAAGGATGTTGGGAATATGCACTTAATCCGTAGCGGGACAAATTATTTTCCGGATACTCACGATCCCACACCAAACCCGCCCAACCCGGATAATTCCAGGACGAAGTGCCCAATCGCAAATTCGACGGAAGCGATTGACCCAACGCAATTAACTCCAACGAACATTCCGCAGGCTGCACAGACTTGCTGGATTTTTTTATTGGCTTGGATGAATCGGTTTCACCAAATAGTGAGTCTTGCATAATTCGAACACTCTTTAATTAGGTATATGATATTCAAATACCATTTTCTTAATTTTGACACATGGTGCGGGGAAAGGGATTTGCACCCTCTCTCGTTTTTCCTGGATAAAGCAGATCCATCTACCAATGCTAATCTCTCGTCTGGGTTGAAAGTGTCCCAACTAGGCCCGCAAAAACGCCACTCCGCACCAAACGCTAAAAAACAAAACGAATGAATCTTTCACAAACACCTCCGCCAAAGTATTAACCGTTGCTTTAATGCTCACGTCCAACCCAAACAAGATACTCACATTAATTTCAAGACCTACCGTTACCTCCAAGCTCGATCGTTTATTTACACAGTAAATAACAATTTTATTAAAAACTTCTATCTTGATTGTCTATCAAAAATTAACGCCCTATTAACGTCTAATGTTTCTGAATAACTATACCCACAAGAAGCGTATGGTATTAATTTGTATTCTTCGTCATGAATTTTTAGAAATTTCACTTTAATATTTGTATCTCGATAGAACTGTATTGCAGTCTCTTTTAATTCATAAGACGCATTGCATCCGACATAAATACATTCTATAGCCTGCACAGGAACCTTACTTACAAAAATTTTGAATCCTAGCTGGTCTACACTATCAAGAGACATGCAATCGCCAAGCTTCTTTGTGATTCGACGTTCATTTTCATATTTCCATTCACTTGACTTAAAATATAAATCGCCAATTGAAACACATTCATTATCAAAAAATATTCTTGAATCGATTATTGGACGTCTATCCCTATAGTGAACCCCACTAGAGTTTTTAACATATTCACTTTCTGTTTTTAATTCAACAACACATCCCTGATGCGAT
>CBFGPN010000168.1:0-8526 GCA_965650675.1 uncultured Cellvibrio sp. | reverse complement strand
TCATCAGAACAGGAAGAAAGAAATATTGCAACAAAAAACAGGAAAGCACAAAAAACAAGTAATACTCATACACAATCAAATTCAAGTGCCGCTAAAAAAATATGTATTGGCGCCAGTTTTAGCATTGATTTGGTATTGCCTTCAATGGAATTTTTAGCGGATAAGTTACATTGGGATGTTGGTTTTGAAGTAACAGCTTACAATCAGGTATTTCAGGAACTGCTGTCACCCATCAGCAGTTTCAACCAAAATAAACAGGGTAACAATCTGCTGTTTATTCGTCTTGAAGACTGGATTCCCTATTCGCATCAAAAAGACAAAGTGTCCGATGACATTGAATCCTTACAATCATTACTCGACAACGCTTTACAAGAATTTGTTGAAGCTGCTCAGGTTTACGCAAATCAACAAAAAACACCGCTGGACATTTTTATTTGTCCTAGATCAGTTGGTGTTATCCAACAAACACAATTAAATACACATTTAAATATTATTGAAAATAAATTATGTGATCAGTTATCAGCTTTAGAAAAAGTCACAACTCGTGTAATGCAGGATTACCACGAAATATACACAGTGCAGGACTATGATGATCCTATGCGTTTGCAAATGGCTCATATTCCTTATACAGATGATTATTTTAAAACCCTGGGTGTTATTGCCATTCGTTCCCTGTTTAATTATCAGTTGGCACCTTACAAGGTGATAGTACTGGATTGTGATAATACCTTGTGGAAGGGCGTGTGTGATGAAACCGGTCCCTTGAATGTTGTTATCAGCCCGGCATTGAAAGCTTTCCAGCAATTTTTAATTCGTCAACAGAGTGAAGGTGTTCTGCTTTGCCTGTGCAGTAAAAACCGTGAGCAGGCAGTTTGGGATGTATTTGATCAGCATCCGGATATGTTGCTGAACAAACAGCATTTGGTTGATTACACCATCAATTGGGAAAACAAATCTGACAATATCAAAGCGCTTGCTGAAAGGCTTAATCTGGGTCTGGATAGTTTTATTTTTATCGATGACAATCCGGTGGAGTGCGCGCAAGTCAGGGCACATTTGCCAGCTGTGTTGACATTGGAAATGCCACAGCAAGAAGAAAAAATTCAATCCATGATAAATCATTTTTGGGTATTGGATAAAAAGCGCGTTACCCAGGAAGACAGATCGCGTACACGTTTGTATCAGGAAGACAAGGCAAGAAAATATTTTCAGCAACAATCATCCAGTTTTGCCAATTTCCTGGACTCACTGAATATTCAACTCGAATTTGCTGCTGTTGATGAAACCAATATTGCACGTGTCGCGCAGCTCACCAAAAGAACCAATCAATTCAATCTCAGCAGTATCAGGCGCAGTGAATCGGAAATATTGGAATTGATTGCATCGGGTTATCAGGCATTTACTGTATCGGTAACGGATAAATTTGGTGATTACGGGATTGTTGGATTGGTATTGGCTTGTGCAGAAAAAAATCAGTTATTGATTGATACCTTGCTGTTAAGTTGTCGTGTGTTGGGCAGGGGAGTTGAACACAAAATTGTTACTTATTTGGCAAACATGGCCGAATCTTTTGGTTTGCAACAAGTGGTTTTTTGTTATGTACAATCGAAGAAAAATGAACCCCTGTTAAAATTCCTGAATACCATTGCGTCGCAACTCAAACTTACAGACAGTATTGCAGCGGACGCTGAACAATATAACTTACAGATTGATAGCCACAGGTTAAAAGATTTTGTTCTTGACCTTGATCACCAGCAAGCAGAAAGTCCCGGTGCAAATGAATCAGCAATAAAAGCTGTCAGCCAATCAGCAGATCAATTGCAAATAGCTTTGGAATCTTGTGTTTTTGTTTATTCCAATATTGATCGACTTAACGAAGATCTGCCAAAAACCGGGGCACTATTCAATCTGGATAGTGACTCACACACAGAATCAGTGATAAATATTTTCAGTCGTATATTGGGTGTTGATGAAAGTTTGATTGATATTCACGAGGATCTGGAGAATCTGGTTGATGAGTCATACAAAATTGTTGATTTAACCGTCGCATTAAAATCAGTTTATCCTGAAATACCGCAAACTCTATTATTTGAAACTAAAAATGTTAATGACATTATTCATTTTGTTTCTGGAAATAAAACCAGTTTGAATGAACCTGTCAAAATGAATACCGGCATTCAACAGTACGATGATGAAATTGCCATTATTGGTATTAATGGCATATTCCCTGGTGCTAAAAATATTGAAGAATTCTGGAAAAACCTACGGGAAGGTATTTGCAGTATTCGTGATATACCCTCTGAAAGATGGAATATAGAAGAATATTTTTCAGACGAGCCCGCATTGGAAAAAACCTATGGACGATCTGGCGGATTTATTGATAATCCGTATAGATTTGATAACCAGTTTTTTGGTATTTCACCGCGCGAAGCCGAGACTATGGATCCACAACAGCGTTTGTTTTTGCAAACAGTTTGGGGGTTGCTGGAAGATGCAGGCTATACTCGCAACAGTTTATCCAAATCAACGGGCGTTTTTTTGGGCGTGATCTCCAGTGATTATGCGTTGAATGCTTATCAGGCTGCATTACAAGGTTTCAGCCATTATCGCATGAGTGATTTGTACCAAATTCCCAACAGAGTTTCCTATTATTTTGATTTGCATGGGCCCAGTCTGGCGATTGATTCTGCCTGTTCTTCATCAGCAACAGCTTTACATCTTGCTTGTTCAAGTTTGCGCAACGGTGAATGTGCAACGGCGATTGTTGGCGGTGTTAATTTAATTACTCACCCAAGTCGTTTTATTCAATATTCACAAATGCAAATGATTTCAAAGTCCGGTATTTGTTCTCCTTTTTCTGACTCTGCTGATGGCACTTTGTTTGGTGAAGGTGTTTGCGCTTTATTATTAAAACCATTATCTGTAGCTTTGGCGGATGGCGATAATATTCACGGTGTGATTAAAAATACATCGGTCAATTCCGGTGGCAAAACCAATGGTTTTACCGTCCCCAACCCCACAGCACAAGCAGAATTGATTCGTAATGCACTGGTGGAAAAAAATATCCCGCCACAAAGTATCAGTTATATTGAAGCTCATGGTACGGCAACCAATTTGGGTGATCCAATTGAGGTCAGGGGGTTAACAGAAGGGTTCCATGCAGCAGCAGAATTATTAAATAATTCTGCTGCTAAAAGTGATTCATGGTGTGCCTTGGGTTCAGTGAAATCCAATATAGGTCACCTTGAATCCTGTGCGGCATTGGCTGGCATTATTAAATGCCTGATGCAAATGAAATATAAAACGCTGGTGCCATCTTTAACACGTGGTGTGGAGTCAAAAAATAATGACCCGGTAATTGCCAATTCAAAAATTCCTTTCGAACAAACACCATTCAAATTGCAATATGGATTAACAAATTGGGATGTCGATAAATTTCCACGCAGGGCAGGGGTATCATCTTTCGGTGCGGGTGGTTCCAATGCACATGTTATTCTGGAAGAAGCGCCTCGCCAGTGGGTAGAGATTTCATCTGATGAAAATCAGGTTGCCATTTTATCCGCGCCTTCTACAGATGGTTTACATTCCCTGGTGTCGCGGTTGCTTGAACATTTACACAATCATACCGACATTCATTTGCAGCAGCTTTGTTATACCTTGCAAACGGGCAGGGAAGTGTTTGAGCATAAATTGGTGGTTGTTTGCCAATCACTGAATGAATTACAGCAGGCATTAACGGATTGGTTGAATGGTAGCATGACGTCCTGCTGGTATCAGGACTCACAATGGCTTGCACAGCCTGTTGTGGCAAACGCGCCAAAGTTGATCCAGGCGGCTGCACAATTTTTGAATGAAAAAAATCCTGATTGGCGAAAATTATATAGTGGTGTTATTCCGAAAATATCCTTACCGGGTATCGAGTTTGCAGGTAGAGATTTTAAAATCCCTGAAAAATATCAGTCATTACCTGCCAATAAACAGATAGAATTAATTGAAAATTCTACAAGTAATAACCCATTTCTGGGTAAAAAAATTCAATCCCCATTTATTGAAGACACACTTTTTGCGTCCCGTTTTGATTTAAAAAATTTACCTTACCTGACTGACCACCGAATTTATGAATCGGTTGTTGTACCCGGGTCTTTATACGTTGCCTATGTGTTAACACTGGCGCGACATATTTGGCCTGCAGCAGTACATAAAATTCATAACCTGACATTTGTTCGTGCCATGTTGCCGAATCAGGATCAACCTGTGCAACTGGTCGCAAAACAAAACAAACAAAAAGATTTACAACAAATTTCATTGGTCAGTTATCAAGCTGATGATCAATGGATTGAACACTTCAATTGCCAATACACACAACTTGCAGATACCGAGCTGAGTCCTGATGCAGTGGACATTCGTGATATTTGTGAGCGCATGCAGAACAGTATTAACACTGAAGATTTCTATCGTGAATCGACGGAAATTGGTTTTCATTGGGGGCCTGATTTCCAATGCGTACAGGAGCTGTATCGTCGTGATGGTGAGGCAATAGGACGTGTCAGTTTGCCTGAATCCTTACATGCAACCCAGGCAGATTATGCAATTCATCCCGCATTTCTGGATGCCTGCTTTCAAGTATTTGTTCCGGGTATGTCTTCTGCCGGATTACAAAAAGAATCCAGACAAGCTTATTTACCTCTGGGTGTTAATCAGATTTTCTTCTACCAACCAGTGCCATTAACAGTTTGGTCACATGTGGTGACAAAAGATGATTTGAAAAAAGATTCTTTGACGATTGATATTTATCTGTATGCAGAAGATGGTTCTGTGGTGGCTTATTTCAATGAGATGCAGGTTTTGCGAACATCCAGGGAAGCGCTGAAAAATCTTGCCAACAAATCTTCGGATATGGATCTGGTTTATCAAACTGGCTGGACGAAATTTGATGTTGATCATCAGGAAAAATCCGATGCAAAAACACTTCTGTTGGTGGGTCATTCAAACCAGTTTTTACAAGAAACTATTGCTAAACATGAAAACGGAAAGCATCAATTCTTTTTAGGAAAAGAAAAATTAACAGAAGCCCTGCTAACAGAAAATCCCGTCAGCCTTATTTATTGTCTTGAGCCTCTGGCTGTTGCAGCCAATGACAGTTCGGCTGTGATTACTCAGGGCATTATGAATAATATCCGGGAAATCAAATCACTGCTTAATGCCATTGATGCTGATATCAAACAGAAATCGGCAAAACTCTATTTGTTGTCATATACCCATCAGGATATTTCGTTATTGGACAACACTTTTCAAAGCCTTGGTCGAGTCATTGCTCTTGAATATCCGGATTATTGGGGTGGATTTATTGAGCTTGAATCCGCTAATGAAAGTGACATTATTCACGCTGAAAAAATTTGCCAATGCTTGAATACCAAAGAGGATCATTTCCGTATTGGTGACCATATTCAGGTGCCGAGATTACAAAAGTTGTCATTACCTGCATCCGGAAATTACCGTTTGGATGCTGAAGCCACCTATCTGCTGACAGGTGCATTTGGTAGTTTGGGGCGGCCGATTGTAGAAAGCATGCTTGCGGAAGGTGCAAAAAAATTATTGTTCCTGAGTCGGAAATCCATGACACCTGATATGCAGGATTTTGTAAAACAAATGGAAGCAAAAGGAGCCGTCATAGATGTCTGTGTTGTTGAGCTCGATAATCTTGAACGATTGCATGAACAACTTGCCGGAAAATTACAGGATATAAAAGGTGTAGTGCATCTGGCTGGCCTTTTGGATGATGGTGCATTCAATAATCTGACAGAATCACAATTTCTGAAAGTCTTGTCACCGAAAGTACAAGGTACCTGGAATTTGCATTTGTTGACGCAATCACTGCCGTTGGATTTCTTTATTTTATTTTCCTCTGCTTCTTCGCTTCTGGGGGCAGCAGGCCAAGCCAATTATGCATTGGCAAATGGATTCATGGATGCTTTTGCACATTATCGCCATGCATTGGGATTAAAAGCCTGCAGTGTTAATTGGGGACCATGGTCGGAATCGGGAATGGCTGCGGATCAATCAAAATCCCGCAAAAACTGGACCAACGATTCTTTTGGCGGATTGTCCTCATCAAAAGGTCTCGCATTATTTTCACGCTTGTTACATCAGGATATTCACTCTGCACAAATAGCGATTTTGCCTTATCGATGGTCTGAGTTATTTAATCATTTCCCTGTGCCTGCCATTCCATCCATTTTAAAACAATTGGCGAATGCAAATTCGTCAGTCGTAACAGATGAAAAAAATGATACAGATGACATGATTATTCAGTTGCAATCGCCAGGCATGGTATTGGCTGATCGACAACAATTAGCCCTTGAATATTTACGTGGACAAGTTAGAAAAATATTAGGCTTCTCTGAAAACGATACAATTGATATTCACCGTTCATTTCTGGATATAGGATTTGATTCACTGATGGCGGTTTCGTTTCGTACTGCACTTGCCAAAACCTTTTCCTGTTATTTTCCGGCGACTTTGATTTTTGACTATCCCAATCTGGATAGCCTGGCTGGTTATCTGGTAGATCAATTAATTGCAATGAGTGAGGAAGAAACAACAGCAACAAAAGAAGAAAAACAAGAAATAGTTAATCAAAAAGTTGATACAACAAAAGTAGAAGCAAGAGTAACAAATACCCCGGTTGACATGCTTGATATTTCTCAATTAAGCCAAAGTGAATTGGATGCATTACTTGAATCAGAACTTAACGACATTGAAAGGATATTAGAGATATGAATACTCAAGACATTAACGCAAATCCAACCCAGAAAGCATTGCTCGCCGTAAAAGCAATGAAACAAAAACTGGAGGACATGCAAAAGCACAAAAGCGAACCATTGGCTGTTATCGGCATGTCTTGTCGGTTACCGGGTGGTGTTAATTCACCGGAAGAGTTTTGGCAACTGCTTGTTGATAAAAAAGATGCGATTACGGATATTCCACAAGACAGATGGAATCTGCAGGATTATTTTGATGAAGATCCTGCAGAGCCAGGAAAACTCTATGTCAAACAGGGAGGATTTGTTGAAGGACCCTATCAGTTTGATCCAGAACTTTTTGGATTATCCAGGAGGGAATCCATGAGTATGGATCCGCAACAGCGTTTGTTACTGGAATTAAGTTGGGAAGCAATGGAACGCGCGGGCATAGCGCCGCGCAAAGCAGAATCACGCCACAACACCGGATTGTTTATTGGCATGGCGACCAATGATTATGCGCGATTTCATATGCATTCTGCGGATACTTGCGATATTGATGTTTATTCTTTTACAGGTTGTGCGCCCAGTATTGCCAGCGGCAGGATTTCACAATTATTGGATTTGGGTGGCCCTACATTAACATTGGACACTGCATGTTCTTCTTCAATTGTGGCTTTGCATTTGGCACGGCAAAGCATTTTAAATGACGAATGTGAAATTGCTTTGGTAGGTGGTGTTAATTTAATTTTGACACCGGAGAACACAGTTTATTTTTGTAAAACCAGTGCGCTTTCCCCGGATAACCGTTGCCATACATTTGATGAAAAAGCCAATGGTTATGTACGCTCGGAAGGAGCTGGCGTTATTGTGTTAAAACGCTTGAGCCAGGCAATTGCTGACAAAGATAATATTCTTGCTGTGATGTTGGGATCTGCTATTAATCATGATGGTGAAGGTATTGGTTTAACGGCACCCAATGGTGATTCGCAACAACGATTGGTTGAAAAAGCATTAAAAGTTTCCGGTGTTAATCCTGAAGAAATTTCCTATATAGAAACACATGGAACAGGAACGCCTTTGGGAGATCCAATTGAACTACAAGCATTGGGCCGAGTATTTTCTTCACGTAAGGATTCAATCGCCATAGGTTCCTGTAAAAGTAATATTGGCCACACAGAAGCTGCTGCAGGTGTGGCGGGTATTATAAAAACGATTTTGTGTTTGCAACACAAACAGCTTGCACCCAATTTGCATTTTAATCAGCCGTCCAGTTTTATTCCCTGGGAAAAATTACCCTTGCGTGTTGTCAAAGACGTCGAAGATTGGAAACCGGTTTCGGGGAAACGCATTGCAGGTGTGAGTTCATTTGGATTCAGCGGTACCAATTCCCATGCACTTTTTACGGAAGCACCCTTGCCATCTGTTGCTACTACAGCAGAATCAGCGCAGATTCTGGTTTTATCCGGAAAAACATCCAAACGCCTAAAAACGGCTGTTAAAAAATCATTGGATTTTTTGAAGTCCAATCGCAATATTTCATTGAACGATTTTTGCTATTCCATGAATCGAGGTCGCCATCATTTTTCCAATCGGCTGGTTATCCATTGCAATAGTCTGCAGGAACTTGAGCATAAACTGCATGAGTGGGATCAACAAAATACGATAGACAATATTAAAAAAATTCAAGAAAAATTGCCTTTGGCCATGGAGCTGCGTCAGTCTGTGGAAAGTATGCAGCCTGTATTTTCCTACATGAAACAACATAACACCTATTACAAAAAAA
>CBFGPN010000167.1:0-8556 GCA_965650675.1 uncultured Cellvibrio sp. | reverse complement strand
GTGGACTGAGGACATTTGTAGCATGGGGTTTGAGGTAAAGCAAGTAGCCCGTATGGAGTGAAACGTAATGCGGGGTTGTTTTTGGTGTTGGTTTTTCATTGTTTTAAATTAAAAAATCAAAAGCCCCGCATTACGTTTTGCTCCATACGGGCTACGATTAATTATTTAGTTGCCGAAGATTGCATTGAAAAGTTTGTGTCCGGAATATATCAGTAAAGTTGTCAGAGTGGATAAGAACCAAAAGGAGACCGCTCCCATAAATCCGGCAGCAGCATCTGAATAAGAATCGTCAAGAATTTGTTCTGAAACAAGTCCGCCTAAAAATAACAGTGGAAGCCCTAAAATAAAACATTGCCACCAAATGATCCAAAAATGATCCGAAAAAAATCCTAAAAAGGGATTGATTGGGACGGCGAAAAGAATCAGTGACATCCAGGGGCCACAGTTGTAGCTTATTCGAGCCATGTAATGAAGTAGTTTATACAGGCAGGCAATCAGCAATATCACGCTATGAATTAATAGGGGAGAAAAGTACCACTCCTCAATCATTAAATATACAAATTCAGGCAATTTCAGAACTCAATATATTACGTGATCGTTATGGTGCACTCTTCGGTGCTTCAGGCGCCTGAGGCGTAAACACATCACCGTAAAGGCTGTGCAATATTAATTGGTGTTGGGATTTTTGATTGACGTCTACTGATTTCCACGGAACCAGATAAAGTATTTTGGGGAGTTCGGTGTTGCCTTTGATGGTGGTTGTTTCCATTTCCACGCTGTCGGTTATTTTGGTGATGGTTTTGGTTTGTGTGGCTGTTTCTGTGTTTGTTGGCGTGGGTTGTTCCGGCTCTTCTGAAAATGCAGTGGCCGATAATAAAATTCCCAGTATTAACCAATAAATTGTACTTTTCATATTATTGCTTCAGTGAAAATTGTAGTTGTTCAACCCATTCCTTTGTTTCTTTATCGCTGTCACCCACCAGACTCAAATATTTTTTGTAGTGATTATAGGCGTTGGGTATGTCCTGAAAATAAATATCGTAGAGCAGGGCGATGTTGTAGTGTGCGTTTGCGAAATCGGGATTTAATGCCAAGGCTCTTTTGTAATAATTTTCTGCTGCTTGATGTTTTTTCATTTCAACCGCAATCAAACCAGCAATGTTTTGTGTTTCAGCATTGGCTTCATTCACAGCAAGTGCGTTGTTGATTTGTTTTTCTGCCAGATCATAACGTTGTTGTTTGTAATAGGTTAATGCCAGGTTTGCCGAAACAGCAGTCGATGCGCCAGCCTTATCACTGAGTTTTTGCAATAACTTTTCGGCTTTGGGTAAATCGTTTGCCGTTAATGCTTCAATGGCTTGCTGGTATTCGATTTTTTCATTGTCGGATAAATCACGACCTTGTTTTACGGTTACTTTATTTTGTTCCGGTGATTCAGCTGTAGGTTTTACATTGTTGCTACAAGCGGACAACAGCATTAACAGAGAAAATAAAATGCCTGACAGAATTTTAGAATGCATGATTAACTACCTCGGCTTTTCCTTTGCGATTAAAACGAACAGGGAACAGAATACGTAATTGGTTCAGGCTGCTTTCAATCCATTCGTTGTAAGTGCCATCGCGAACCCTGCCCAGATTGACCTCATAAAATTCAATGGCTTTTTCTTCAAAAGGAAAAGCCTGGTCTTCCAATAAAATATTGTATTGCTCAAGTTCCTCACCTTTAAGGTTGGAGGGGCGTTCGGATTTTAACAACGCCTGGCTGAAATGCTGGTAAGTATCACCAATTGCAAAAGTGGCATGGGTAGTGACATCTTTCTGGTTGTAGGCAGATGCCTGGCCAAAGAGTGTGATGGCTTCCTGCATGCGTGTTTTTTTAGTTTTTAAATTTTGTGCGAAAGGTTCAACCAGACGTACTTTTTTAAATTCGTTTTGCGTTTGCAATGCCAGTTCAAGAATGGCATTGGCGGCAATAAAATTGGTGCGATCTGTTTTTTGCCCGGAGTTGGCTTTGGTATCCCGTGTACGAATTTGTGTTTGCCAGTAGTAACGTTTTTGAATATCCCCTGTTGCTTTATAAATTTCGGCCAATCGATACATGGCTTCAGCTGCTTGCGGGTAAGGGTTGGGGTAAGCCTCTACATAATCGCGATAAGAACGAATTGCACCGGCGTAATCTTTTTTCGATTCATAGAGCTCACCTGCTTTCCATAATGCGGCCATTTTAACTTTGTCATCAGTTTCTGTTTTGGCGAGGCTTTCAAGTTGCTGCGCCGCTTTCTGATTTTGATTGGATTCCAGATAAGCAACAGACAATTGTCGGTTCACTTCATTTGCACGTGCATGTTTTGGATAGAGTTTTTGAAATTCTTGTGAATAGGCAATCAGCTGATCCCATTGTTTTTCTTTCAATGCCAGTGCTATTGCATCGTATAAGCCCGTCGGCGCCAAATCGGAAGTGGGATATTGTTTGGCAATTCTACCAAAGTGCGTTATAGCGGAATTGATTTGGTTGGCTTTCGCTGCAGCTTCACCCTGACGATAAATGGCGAGTGCGGCACTGTTATTAATTTGGTCACGTTGTTTTTGATCTATACCCGGTTTTGCACTTAAATCAGAAAACGCCATTTCCGCGTCGGCGAATTCAGCAAGCTCAAGATAGGATCTGGCTTTGATGTTGCCAAGAGTGAAATAGGATTGGTCGGGAATTTTCTTTAAAAGATTCGCCAGCTCAATCGCTTTCGCATAATTTTTATCAGAAAACGCCAGTTGTGCTGCGTGTACAATCAATTCGGCGGCTTTTCCATCATTGGGGTAGAGTTTTACGTAACGCAAAACGTAGTCGATATGTTTATTTAACCAAGCGGTTTTCGCGGGGCCTGTTGAGTTATTAAAAAAATCATCGGACATACTAATGGTCGCGTAAGCTGATTTTTTATCCAGAATTAATTCACCATCGTAAGCCGCTTTTTCAAACAGGGTCAAGGCATCAGTGTTGCGTTTAACATCGGCAAGCAGTTCGGCATAAAGTACATAAATATTATCCTGACGTGCGTAAGACTGGTAATCAGCCAGGTAACGTTTGTACCAAAGCTCTGCCCCTGCAAAATTCTTATTGTCTGCTTTTTTATTGTATTGACTGTGATAAAAAGTTGACATCAAGACAATATATTGTCGCAATTCATTTTTAATTTGCTTTTGTGTTTCTTTATCAGGATTTTTATTCCAATAAGCAGAGTTGACATTGTAAAGTGAATAGAAAGTTTCAATTTCTTCGTTCAATGGCGCCACAAAATTACCTGATTGCCATATTTTGATCACTTCCAAATGAGCGACCGGCAAGCGGTTATCTGATGGTTGATGCTTAATAAACTCTTTTAGTGTTAACGCAGCATCGGAATATCGTTCCTGTTGCAGGTAAATATCCGATACCACATGGTAGGTTTCATAGACGTATTTAAAATCAGTGGTGTCCGCAAAATATTGATTTAAACCTTCAGGCCCGTTGTAATTGATAAACGACAAACCCAGTGCGCGGAAATAATCATCAAATAAACTTTTTTCACTGTCACTCAGTTTGTCTCGTGCTGCGAATTGGTGATTGCTCAAAGCTGCAACAAAATCGTCTATGGCTTCCAGATAGAGTTCTTGCTTGTAACGTGACCATCCTCTTTTGAATAAAGATTTTTCATAAAAATCTTTATTGTATTGTGCTGCAATTGCTTCAGTGTAAGCATTTTCAGCGGCGATATAATCACCGCTGGCGAAAGCAGTTTCTGCCAGACGAAACTGCGCCTCTGCGTAAAAAACAGATTTCGGATGTTCATCGACCAATTGTTGCAAAATACTATTGGCTTTAGTGGAATCACCGATTTGCGATAAGGTTCTTGCCAACTGATAAAGGGATTTATCTACTTCAGGTGCGTCAGGGAAATCACGAATAGACGTTTCCAGAAGAGTAATCGTATTGCGTAAAGTAGTGTTGTAACGTTGATCCTGTTCTGCTTCACTTAATTTTTCATCTTGCCCGCCAAGACTTTCACTGAGTTCAAGTTCCATATTGGCAATACGGTTGACAGCCGTCACCCGCGATTTGTCAGTTTTGCTGGCGTGCTGCAAATAACTGTAATAAGCATTTTTCACATCTTCTTTGGTTTTCGATGTGTTGGTGACTTTGGTTTCAATAACCGATTCATCACTGACATCCAGATCAGCAAGCGTTTGTTCTTCCTCTTTTTCCGGATTGCCTGCACAGGCTCCCAGCATCAGTGTCAATATCAGCAGTGTTTTATGAAATTGCATCATTACTTATCCTTGTCATAGAGCTGGGCTTGGCCAAGTTGTGATTGGGCAAGGTAACTGGAAAGTACTTCAATATGTGCGTCGTAGCCTTTGCGCAACAAAGTTTTGGTCAATAATAAATATTGATCATATAAGGACGATATTTTTGCGCGTTCTGAATTGGATAAAGCCAATTGTTTGAATTCCTGTAAGCTTTCTATATGAACTTTTAACCAACCTGGCAAATATTCTGAATCCAGCGGAATATTGTCCAAACTGTTTTGTTTTTCGGCCATAGATGCATTTAATTTATTTTGATAATAGGCGATAGCGTTAGCATAGTGCTCCGACGCTACATCTTTTTTTCCAAGAAGAACATAGGTGTAGGCAGACAACAGCCTGGATTCTATTACAGCAACATCATCGGTATTTTTTTTCTTGAGCAGGTTGAATGCATTTAATCCACCTGCAAAATCTCCCTGATGTATGGCACACAAACCAATACCTAAAAGTGCTTTATCCGCATATTCACTTTTGACTGAAATTTTCCGAAAACTGTCACGCGCATTTCGATAAAATTCATGATGAATTTGTGCATATCCAATAAATAAAAAAAGTCGGTTTAATAATTCCGGATTTTTGGAAATGGATTCTGCAGTAACCGCGGATTTAATTGTGAGGTCTGCATCAGTCCACCAACCCTGACGTAAAAATGCGATGGCTTTGTTGAGTTGAGCATAACCATAATATTGAGATGTGTTTGCAACCTGATCGTAATAAGTAATAGCTTGACGATGCTGTTTTAAATTTTGCAAGACGATACCGTAGATCACATATGCGTAGTCGCTTTCATCCTGGGTAAGTGCGTTACGCGCACTGATGGCATCCATTTCTTTAAGTACTTTTTTCCAATCTTCATGCGCATAATAAAATAAAGCAAGACGGTAATGCATTTTTGAAATGGTGTTATCACTGGCGGTTTGGGCGGCAATCAAAAAAATAGCTTTTGCCTGCTCCAATGCTTCCATTGCCAATAATAAATCAAACATGCCCATCACTTCGTCAGCTTCGATATTGGCGCGAATTAAAGGGAGATTTCCCATAACCAATTGAATTGCAGAAAACCGTTGGTGAGCACTCACTTCCGTTGTAATCAGAGTAAGAAGTTCACCGGGCGTATTGGGTTTTTTGATATTTTTTTGCTGGTAATTTTTATGTATGAGACCGGATTGTGCATAAAAATCAGCGAAGAGCTTTTGTGCAGTTTCCCGCAGGTTGGGTGTTGCTGGCGGGGTATCAGCATTGGCCAATAACCCCGCAGCAATTAAAACAAACAATACAATAAATCGTGACATCATAATTAGTTAGCTATTCGATATTATTCGTTCGATCTTACTATTCGATTTTATAAACGAATCGCCCATCCTCACTGACACTAACACTGATTTTATTGATGGCTTCGCCATTCGCCATTCGTGACAAACAATCGGTTGCCAGTTCAGGCAACATGGTGCGTGTTAAAATATTTTCAATATTACGTGCACCGGTATCCACTTCCTGACTGCGTGCGACTATATGCAACTTGACTTCGTCATCGCAATGGAATTCGGCGTCATAATGTTCGCGTACACGTTTTTCAATTCGCTTCATATTAATGTCGCAAATTTTCATCAGGTTTTCATCATTCAATGGATAATAAGGAATGATGGTGGTGCGTCCAAGGAAAGCGGGTTTGAAAAAACGTAACAGCTGTGGACGGAAATTATCGAGCAATACATCGGGTTCAGGTAATGTTTCACTGGCAGCACACATAGCGCGAATATGTTCTTCGCCCGCATTGGAGGTCATGATGATCACGGTATTGCGGAAATCGATATCACGGCCTTCGCCATCTTTAATTGTGCCTTTATCAAAAAGATTATAGAAAATATCCTGCACACCGGGGTGCGCTTTTTCCATTTCATCCAGCAACACAATACTGTAAGGCTTGCGTCTCACGGCTTCAGTCAACACACCGCCTTCACCGTAACCCACATAACCCGGTGGTGAACCCAGCAACATGGAAACTTTGTGTTCTTCTTTAAATTCCGACATGTTAATGACAGTAATATTTTGTTCACCGCCATACAGAATATCCGCCAGTGCCAATGCGGTTTCTGTTTTGCCCACGCCGCTTGAACCTACCATGAAGAAAACACCAATAGGTTTGCGTGGATCAGTCAAACCGGCACGTGATGTTTGAATGCTTTGTGCAATCGCTTTTAACGCATGTGATTGGCCTATCACGCGTTCATTCAATCGATCTGCAAGATTCAAAATAGAACGTATTTCATCCGACACCATTTTGCCGACAGGAATTCCGGTCCAATTGGCAACGACTTCAGCCACTGCATTGCTATCGACATTAACCTGAATCATAGGTGTGTCGCCTTGCAGCTCGGCAAGTTCTTTCATTGACGCTTTGATATCGGCTTGAATTTTTTCGCGTTCCTCTTTGTCGAGTAATTTAGGTGCGCCTTCTTTTTTTAATTCCTGCTCATTCATGCGTTGAGCGTGGAAATCATCTTCAATTAATTTTTGTAATTCGTGGATTTTTTTAACGACAACTTTTTCCTTCTCCCATTGCGCTTCCTGGACAATAAGATTTTTTTCGAGTTCTTTTTTTTCAGTGATCAGCGCTTGAATACGGCTTTCACAATTGCCCAAAGTAGCATTTTCACGTTGTAACGAAGTGATATTGGCTTCGCATTGGCTGATGCGACGGCGAGTGTCTTCTATATAAGCAGGTGTTGCACTTTGGCTGAGCGCCACACGTGCACAAGCGGTATCGAGCAGGCTGACAGATTTATCCGGTAATTGTCGCGCAGTAATGTAACGGCTTGATAATTTCACTGAATCAACAATCGCTTCATCCATAATGCGCACACCATGATGCGCCTGCAACATTTCTGAAATCGCGCGCATCATATTAATGGCTTTATCTATGCTGGGTTCTTCAATTTTCACAACCTGGAAACGGCGGGTCAGTGCAGGGTCACGTTCAAAATATTTTTTATATTCAGCCCAGGTAGTTGCTGCAATCGTGCGCAATTCGCCACGAGCCAACGCCGGTTTTAATAAATTCGCTGCATCGCCTTGTCCTTCTTTGCCGCCAGCCCCTATCAATGTATGCGCTTCGTCAATAAACATAATGATCGGCACAGGTGATGCTTTTACTTCAGCGATTACCGATTTCAAGCGATTTTCAAATTCACCTTTTACACTTGCACCTGCTTGCAGTAGCCCAAGATCAAGGCTTCTGACAGTTACATTTTTTAATGGCTCGGGAACATCACCATTGGCAATCCGCAATGCAAAACCTTCAACAACCGCTGTTTTACCCACGCCGGCTTCACCTGTCAGAATGGGATTGTTTTGGCGGCGACGAATTAGAATATCAACAATTTGTCTGATTTCTTCATCGCGCCCGAGAACAGCATCTATGGTTCCTTTTTTGGCTGCTTCAGTTAAATTCACTGTGTATTTATCGAGTGAAGGTGTTTTGCTGGGAATACCACTGGAACTTGCTTCGCCAGCTTCACTGCTTGTCGAACCTTGATTGCTTGTCGCTGATTCCGCTGAACTCCCAATAATAGTTTTCAGAAGTTCACGCAGGGACTCCGGTGGAATTTTTGATAATTCACCATTAGTAACACCACAGGAACGACGTAAATTTTCATCCAACATCAGCGCAGCAAGAATATGTGCTGATGTTGCCCGTGCATGTCCATATTCTACCGATGCCAGCATCCAGGCATTTTTAGCCAATTCAACAATAGAAGGAGAGAGTGCAGGCGCGCGGGAATTACCGGCTTTGATACTGTCCAATTCACGATTGAGTTGTTGCACCAATCTGCCCAGATCAATATCAAATTTATTGAGTACGACACGAATATCAGTGTCTTCAGGTTCAATTAATTTCAGCAACCAATGTTCTATTTCAACATTGTAATGGCTGCGCGACATACATAAACCCGCCGCCGATTCCAGCGAGCTGCGGCCCAGTTCGTTTAATTTACCTACCAGTGATTTCAAATCGATACTAATCATAATAATTCCTATGCTTTGAAGTTTATTAAAGGTCCTAATAATTTGGTGAATTCAACATAACCACACCGAGCAGTCTCAATCGTAAAGATTAGACTTTTTACAACATAAACTAATAGCAGGGCTATTAATTACCCCCCCATTTATTTTCAATGAGTGCAGGGGAAAGTTGGATATTCCCTTATTAAT
>CBFGPN010000166.1:0-8582 GCA_965650675.1 uncultured Cellvibrio sp. | reverse complement strand
TTATCCTGATTGAATCATCCTGTTTTTTAACATCAAGTGAAATAAAAACAGGGTTGGTCTGGCTTAATTCTGTATGAGAAAATACATTCTCGACCAAAGTTTGAATAGCAAATGGTGGGCAATAGATATAGCTGTCACTGTCACCAAGATTAATCTCACTGGAATAATGAAAACAACCTTCAAAACGTATCCTTTGCAACTCAATATAATGATTGGTGAAGTTTAATTCATCCTCCAAAATAACCTGGGATTGGCTAGTTGCTTCAATGGTATAACGCAACAAATCAGCCAGATGCGCCACTGTTGCCACTATTCTTGTGTTTTCCTGATTACGCGCCATACCACTAATCGAATTTAATGAATTAAATAAAAAATGCGGACTCAATTGAGCTTGTAACGCTTGCAATTGAAATCGCGATTTTTTATCCAATGCTTCCGCTGCCTCACGCTGCAATTTAAGAAGTGCAAGCTTGGCGTCTTGCATACGGGAGTAAAAGAAAATTCCTGTACAGGCAAAATAAGTCATGATGACTTTAAAGAAATTAAACAGGTATAGGAACACTGAATCATGAAGAATAATATTAATAACAGACCCCTGCGGAGTCCCCCAAATCAAACTGATTAAGAAATGCCTGATCAGGGTGATAATTAACAACCAAGCCAGCGCCACCAATATTAATTCAATAACCCAACGAAAGTTGTCTTTGGAAGGCGGGTTTTTCTCAATCAGATAGTACAGAAAGGTCGTCAGAAAAGACCAGGTAAAGTAAGCGGTAACAACTAATATCCATTTCTCTGCCGTGGGGAAATTAAACTCTCCTGATTGTATTTCTTCCAGATAAATCGAACCCAGGTACAAAATACCCATAGCGACCCAAAATATACTGGCATAGAAAAAAATACCAAGGTAACGCTTAATTCCTGGATTGATCATTTTTATTATTTTTCCTCTATTTCTGAACAACCTGAATTTTGATAGCACTATCGAATAGTCCTGATGATTTCATTTAGCCAAGCCTGATTATCATTTGGCAAGCAAAATTTAATCACAAATAAAAAAACCCCGGATCGCTCCGGGGTTTTTTATTCAATCAGAAATCAATTGGTTTGCGATAAGCATTCCAGATTGATGTTGGTTTGGAACATGAAGTTTGACTTCACGGTATGACGTTCGGCGAAGAACAAGTCGAATGTATAACGCTTACCTTTTTCGATACCCAGTTTGCTGGCTACTTTATCAAGGCTCACACTACGCTCAATCACATCATGGATACCACCAATATCAATAGCCAATTTGCCGTTGATGAATACCCACAAGTCATCATCACCCCTGAAGGTAAAGACTTCCCCACCGACATAATCAAATGCCAAATGGGTTTCCAGAGTGAAGTGATAGTTATGATTGGGTGATGGACTCTTCATATTGCCAAATCCAAGACCGTCAATCGGGAAGAAACTACTGTTCACATAACTCCAAACTGTTGAACCTTGAGCCCTGGTCATTTCAATGGTGCGTGGGAACTTGATATTCACACCTTGTACATCACGGAACCATTGGTTGAAGTTTGCCTGACCGGTTGTGGTCAACGTCTTGTTATTACCATGAGCATAGACAGGCAGACCATCTGAGCCCAAGGTATCTTTGACTATACCCAAATCTTCACCCAGTGTTTTCTCAAAGTCAGGATGTGATTTATCGAAGTCGCGGATAATCACAGGCACACTGCGTTTGGTACTGCTATCAACACTACAAACCGGTTGTTCAACATTGATTGTCACAGTATCGGATGCATTCAAAGAACCATCACTGACAATCAATTGGACAACGAATGAACCTACTTTGTCTGCAGTAAAGGTTGGACGCTGACCCAGAGTATCTTGCAGTACTGCAGTAGAACCGGATGGTTTACTCATGAAACTCCAGCTGTAGGTGATTGCATCACCATCAGGATCATAACTGCCCGAACCATCCAGCTTCACAGATTCACCCAGTACAACAGTTTGAGTATTACCCGCTTCTGCAATTGGGCGAACATTTTTGGTGGTCACAACAACTGTATCAGGCTCACTATTTTCTTTGCCATCGCTGACAATCAGTTGCAACACATAGCTACCAGCCTTATCGATCTCGATTTGACTCAGTACTTGTTGAGGATTAGACAAGGTCGCTGAACTACCACTTGGTTTGGACAAGAGGCTCCAGGAATACGTCAAGGTATCGCCATCTGCATCAGAGCTGCCACTGCCATTGAGTACAACCAGATCATCTACTGCTACAGCCTGATCAGGACCTGCATTGGCAACAGGCTTGGCATTGCGTGTATCAATGGTTACTGTGTCAGCAGCACTTGAAATATATCCATCATTAACCACCAACTCCAGGGTATATAAACCAAATTGGTCAGGAGTAATGACAGGTCTTACCTTGTCTGCATCAGCTAATGCAGCTGTACTACCTGCAGGAGCTTGTACCAGTCTCCATGCGTAGGTCAATTGATCACCGTCAGCATCGGTACTGGCCGAACCATCGAGATGCATTGGGTTGCCCGGGTTACCGGATTGATCAGAGCCGGCGTTGGCAACAGGTGCAGTGTTGTTAACGGTAACCAATGCGGTATCAGGTGCACTGGTCAACTTGCCATCACTTACAACCAACTGAACGGTATAGCTGACACGTTGTGTCGGAGTCAGGCCAGCCATCACAGAAGTGGCATCAGTCAGCACACTGCCGTCTGCATCCAACACTGTCCATTGATAGGTTAGTTGATCACCATCCGCATCCGTACTACCTGACCCATCCAGAGTCGCGCGTGTACCTATACTACCAACTTGATCCAAACCTGCATTGGCTACAGGACGGGCATTCACAGACGAGCTATATGAGCTTGAAGAACTGGAGCGGGATGAACTGGAGCTATAAGAGCTTGAAATGGATGAACTGGACGAACTTGAACTGTAGGAACTTGAACTACTGGACGAGTAAGAGCTTGAGTTGGACGAACTCAAACTGGAACTATAGGAACTTGAACTGTAGCTTGAGCTTGAATCATAAGAACTGTAATAGCTACTGGAAGACTCAGAACTGTAAGAGTTATAAGAACTCGTACTTGAACTGTAGGAACTTGCAGGAACATATATATAGGAACTACTGGAGCTGGAGCTATAACTGTATGACGAACTTTCCGAGCTATAGCTATACGAACTGTATGAACTATAGGAGCTATATGAACTGGAACTGGTGTATGTACAAACCACACGATTTGAATCCAGATTGTCCACATAGTTCGCATTATAGGGAGCGAAAGGGAAATCTACACCAACATGGGGTTGTGCTACAGCGAGATCACTGTAGACAACATCTTTTTTGGCAAGCACGATCGGCAAACGACTATCAGTTTTTTGATCGAATACCCAGATACCATAACGTCCTTCAACCTCACCTTCACCGGTAGAAGAAGATTGACACAACTGACTTACACCATTTTTGGTAGTAGCACATTGGGACCAACTCACCAACAAACGACCTGAACCATCACGATATGGCCAGAACGCACTATACCAACCAGCAACAGAATGCTGTTCCGGATAAAGTGCTATGTCACCCACAAGCGATTCGGGGGCGATATTGCCAAATACCTGTTGATCCGCAACTTGCTCAGGTGATTGCAATTCCACTATGTCACCACCGGCCAATGAATTGTAGTGATGCTTCAACAGTGCAACCAAGTGACCATTTTCACCTTGAACAATCTGCTCAACCTCGATAAAGCCTTCGTCAGATCCAGCCACAGTTACTGTTTTGTAAAGCTGATCCATATCCTTCCCATCGGAAGTAATAGTCAAAAGAGTGTAATGATTGGTTGGCAACACAAAACCTTTGTCAGTTTCTGTAGCCAGAGAGCAAAGCTTATCCTGAGACCATTTTTGGGGTGAGTCCAGGCCAACCGGATATGTGGATTCAAGAGCATCGGCCTGAATATCAGAGTTCACCGGACAACCTTCGACAATATCATCGGTATGTGTCCAGCGCACAAATGCGATACGACCATCCTTAAGGGCAGTGGGTTTAATATCGTGATTTTTGCCATAGGTCAGTTGCAGTATATTGTCGCCTTGCGCACTCATCGAATGGAGCAGCGACACATTATCGCCTGCATCCAGCTTACGACAATTGGCAGCTTGTTCAGGATCAACAATATTATCAACAGGGCTATCGGGGTTACCTGCCGCACGGTTTGAAGAGAAGATTATGCTTCCATCCAGCGCATAAACGGGATTGGTATCTTCGCCAGCATTGGCGATAAAGTCACTGGTGATAACACGGCGCACACTTCTGTCAGAGAAGCTGTATTCGTAAATGTTCCAAGTGTAATCGCGTGGATGATTACTGGGGCCGTGCGCAGCAAAAACTGCTTTTTTACCATCGGCAGAGACGTTGACATCCTTCACATCAAAATCGGTAGATCCGAAATATTGGGTCAACAGATCTGTATCGATTCCTTCGGCATCCAGACTGGAACGGGATACAAGTTTGGCTCCAGGATTGAAATCATAGGGGGAACCCAGCTCCAAAAGGCTGGTGTTTTGACTGGATTTGGTCATTCGGGCAACTGCAATACTCTCTTCAACCTGAGCTGTATCACGAGCCACATAAATGAAGGCAGTATCTTTAGTTAGATTAAGAGTCTCCTCTTTGCTTTCGCTACCTCCGCCCCCGCCTCCACAAGCAACCAGTACAAATGAGGTAAGCATCAAGGTAAATCTGTAGGACACTTTTTGTATGGAATACATAACCAGCTCCGAAGCAAGACCATAATCAAAAGATTGTGAGTCATTCTGCCGAGAAGCCATTTTGGAAAAAGGTACGATTTCACAATTGTTTCAAAAGTTCATTCGTCCCTTAAACTGAAATAATAATTTGTGAACTGGCACGCTCTAAATATGTGCAAACGTTTTCAGTCGGTTTTTTTAACACCACCGGCAGCGATCAACTGCCAGTGGAGGAAGGGAAATTAACTGGGAAGGAATACGAATTTGTACTCAACAGTTGTTGGCAGTACGTCTTTTGCACCAAAATTGACCCTTTTAATACGAGCCAGAATATCCGATTCCAGCTTTTTAATACCTAACTCACTGGATATCAATCTCAAGTCTGAAATACTTCCATCAGGCTGTATGACAATTTTAAAAGTGAACTTACCCGCAAGATCAGGGTTATCCAACAACGACTGTTGATACAGGCTGTATACATTACTTTTTACCTGTTCCAACGTCCGGCGAATACTCTCCATATCACGCTTGCCAGCTTGACCCGACAACTCACTTAACTGGCTTCCTTCCAGCGCGTCTCCACCTATAACGCCCTCAACATTAGTCGAGTAGTGCGCAGCCAAGGCAACACTATCACCTTTCATTGCCGCATCATTTACCTGAATTCCTCCACTTCTGCGAGCAGCATTTTCAGCCCCTAACACTGTGGTATCACTGGTCGCATAAGTACCTATGCTTCCTTCAGAAACATTTTTATTTCTAAGTTTGGAAACATCAACATTACCTCGAAGGGAATTCAGCTGTTTGGACAAATCGGACAACCCCTGAGCACGTGCAATCGACTCTTTTTTACTCACCTCGGGCGCTTTTGCGACAGCTTTAGGCTTGTCATCTTTTTGCTCGACAGGTGCCTTCATCGGTGTTTGCACCGGCTTTTCAACAGGTTTCTCAACCGGTTTTTCAACCACAGGACTAACCTCCACGGGCTTGGTGATCACGGGTGGAGGCGGCACAGGTTTAGGTTTGGGTTTTATTAAAAGCTTTGCTTCAACCAATACTTGTTCAGGTTCAACATATTCCTGCTCTATCAGATTCAGCAAAGGCACAATAATGAAAAGCAACAATAATAAAATCAGTATGCGCCGTAGAATGCGCTGGAATTTTTCGTCCTGCTGTTCATCTGACTTCCAGGGAAGTTCCAGTTCAAAAGCTAAAGGTTGATAGGTCGTTGACATATTATTGCCCACCTTCTAAGTGACCAGATGGCATGCCAGACAAATCAGAAACTACCTGATTTACTGCTAACGAAATATCACGAAAATCACTTTCCTGACAAGTCACCATTATACTTTTTAGCAATGCATAACTGACCTTCTTATCACCCATTATGGTTACACTCAATCCATTACGTTTTTCATATTCGCTCAATTCCTTGATACCTGATTTGTAATCCAACAAAGCTTTGTTTAATGGCTTAATCAATTCATCCGGTGCAGCCATCACGTCGTCTACATTTGTTATCTCTTTATCTGCCAACCAGATTTTCTCTGCGTTGATGTATATCAACAATTTATTGCTAGGTTCAATTCCTGATGCAGCATCAGGCAAATTAATAAATTTGGCATTTTCAATTTTTTGACTTTCACCCGTATTCAATAACAGGAAAAAAACCAGAATGGTAAAAATGTCCATCAACGCTACCAGGTTTAATTTAAACATGGATGGCGTTTTCTTCTTATGGTAAAAAACTGTTGATCCAATCATCATAATATTGTCAACTCTTTTCAATCCACCAAAGTGGTATCACCCAACGAAATCTCGGGAAATAATTCTATTTCGACTACACTGGCAGCCACGACAGTTTTGTAGGATTTAACTGCGTCCATGGTAAAAACCAGATTTTGATATTCAACATCCGGAGTTGAAATAACAACAATGTCCAACTTTTCACTTAATTGCTGCTTGATTGACTGCATCACCTGAGACAAATAAGCATAGTCATAATGTTTTCCCGTTTCATTTTCTTTCAAGGGAATTTCCTGAACAACCTGTTCGTCGAGCAATACTTTGAAACCTGTATGTTCTATTCTCACTTCAAGTTCAGATTGTGGATCAGGGCTGGCAGTTGCCCCCCCGGTCAACGGAGGCAAATTCACTTCCAATACCCGAATCTGAGTAAATGTCATGCTCAACAACAGTACCGGTATCAATACAATCATCAGATTCATGAATGAAGTAATCTCCAATTCAGAATCATTTGTATTTTTTGGCTGATATTTGAAATTCATAAAACACCTTAACTGGCAGATGCGTCTTTTTCTGCCTGACGAGGAATATTGGTTTCAATTAAGCGATGAACCGTCATGATATTCAAAAATTTTACAGCAGACATTTGAATGCTGGTCACTATAGCTGTAGTTTTATTTTGGATCATGGCATGCAACACCATTAACGGAATAGCCACAATCAAACCAAACGCAGTAGTATTCATTGCCACCGAAATGGATTGGGATAATAACTGGGCTTTTTCTGCAGGATTCGCATTACTTACGGCGGTAAACGCACTGATCAAGCCAACGATGGTTCCTAACAACCCCAACAAAGTGGCAACATTCGCCAGAACCGCAAGATAGTTAATTCTTCTTTCCAACTTCGGCAAAGTTTCCAACATACCTTCATTCATGGCATTTTCTATATCGGCACGATGCTTTGATACTTTCATCATATCCAGACCACAACCAATAATACGTGTTATGGGCGCATTATTTTCACGAGTAAATAATTGCATTTTTTCCATATCCGTTGTGCGCAGTAAAGGTAAGAACGCTTCAAAGGCTTTGAGATTGCGAATGCGCTCAAAACTGAGGTAAAGCCAGCGTTCAATAGTGATTGCAATGCCCACTGCCAACACCAACGCAATCGGATACATAAAAAATCCGCCATCCTGAAAGAAACTCACCGCCAGGTTGTAATAATTACTCATAATTAATCTCGCTTTTTTTTACTTAGTTGAACTCTGACTTTCCAAATCCATCTCATCATAAATGGTCATGGAATTTACCATTACTTCTCTATCGACAATATCCAATGCCTGATCGTTTTTGGGCTCCCTGTTCCAGCGTAACTTATCAGGTGATGCACTACCTTTCCATGGAACAAAATAACTGACTGCAGGCTGTTCTTTGTCACCCACAAATGTAGATTGAAGCACAATTTCGGAATCATCTGCTTTAGCTTTATTTTTAGAATTATTTTCCTGATCTGCCTTATTCTCGGCAAATGTAACACTTGCAACAAGCATCAGGAATAAACAGAGCTTTTTCATTTATTTCCACCATTAAAATCCAAAGGCTTTGATATTGCCTTGGGCGGATTAACATCCAGACTCACGGGAACCAGTGTTCTTTTTTGAATCTCACTCAACCAGCTGGCAACTTCTTTATTTTGGCCCGCTGTTAAAAATTGATATGCCTCCATGTGTTTTTGCGCACGCAAAGGATGATTCAAATAAACATCATAAAGCACAGCCAAATTCAAATGCGCTTCGGGTGAATCAGGCCAAACTGCAAGGGCTTGCGCATAAACATTTTGTGCCCGCAGGAAATCACCCTTTAAACGTTGGGCCAACGCCAATCTCATATAGGCGTTCATATTATTTGGGTTTAATGCAATCGCTTTTGTATAGTAATCGATTGCTTTGGCATAATCTTTACGGTCCGCTGCAATATCGCCCAACACCACCCAGGGACCAGATAAAGTTTTATCGCTTTCTGTCAACTCCATTAACATTTTTTCAGCTTGTACATCTTGCT
>CBFGPN010000165.1:0-8590 GCA_965650675.1 uncultured Cellvibrio sp. | reverse complement strand
TGGATGCTTGAAAACAAATTGCCGCATATTGGTGTAGTCGTTGATAAAAAATCCGCAGATGGTGAGCGTTATTTAATTGTTCACAATGTGGGAGCAGGCCCGCAACTGGAAGACGTGTTATTCGCTTACCCCATTTCCGGGCATTATCGATACGCGCTGGATTAATGTTTACGGCGCATATCCGCAAATAATTTAAATTCCCAAGGCCGAGTAGCTAACAACAAACCGGCATGAATACGTTTTTCCAATGGCAGCTTGGAATCCTGATGATTAAGATCTGCAGCGTCTTTGGTTAATTGGTTCAATTTGGCAATTAAAATTACAAGAGAGGCTTCGGAATAACTGCCGCGCAAATAAAAACGAAAACTATTTGGCTCTGTGAAATTCGCCTGCATAAACTCCGTTACTACTTCAGTGGACATAAACTTTTCCAAAGGCCCGTTTGGAATCCAACGAAAATCCTGCGCTACCAGCAATTTATATTTATTACCCGGCAACAACTGCAACATCTTGAGTTTATCCAAACGCGCAAACAAACGAATGGCTTCGTGCTCGGTAATTTGGTATTGATCAATAATTTCCTGAAAAGTAAAACCATCACGCGCACAAACCGCAACTAATAATAATTTAGGATCGCGCATCAACTCCTCTTCTTGCTCAGCCGTTAACTGCGAAATCTTTTGTTCTTTTTGCGACGTCAGCACAAATAAATCTGTCAGCGATATTTCCAGAATCTGGCAAATTTCATCCAATCGATCCAGGGTAAAACTCTGCGTGGAAAAAATCCTCTTGATATTGGCTTCACTTAAATCCAAAGCTTGAGCCAATTGTTTATAAGTGACATTTTTTGTTTTGAGCAACTGCTTCAACATCTCACATACGGCGGCTATTTGGGTCACAGTTTAAGCTCCATTTATTTTTATTTACGGTTAAAAAAAGGGCAGACACATAGGTCTGCCCTGAAAAAATTTATAAACATCAACCCGTATTACGCATACCCGCAGCAATACCTGCCATAGTCACTTTTAACGCGCGTTCCAATTCCGGGCTGATAGTGTCGGATGAACGATAGCGTTTGAGTAATTCGGCTTGCAGATAATTTAATGGATCAATATAAGGTTTACGTACAGCTAATGACTGACGCAGCACGGGTTCGTCTTGCAACAAAATATCTTGTTGTTTTAATTGGTTGATTAATTTTTCAAGAGTAACCAAATCGCCGCGAAGAGTTTCACCCAAACCACGAATCTCCTTCGGCACAAGCTGTTGTTCATAGTAGGCACAGATAGGGCCGTCAGCTTTGCCGATTACCATTTCCAACAAATCCAAAAAGCTGGAGAAGAAAGGCCATTGAGTAACCATTTCTTTTAGCGTGCTGTTTTCATTGTTAATGCCATACTCCAGAGCTTGGCGTGTGCCCAACCATGCTGGCAAATTCAAACGCACTTGCGTCCAGGCAAAGACCCAGGGAATTGCACGCAAACTTTCGACACCGCCGGAACTTTTACGTTTTGCAGGACGACTGCCAAGAGCCAATAAATTTAATTCTTGCTCGGGTGTCAGATTGCGGAAATAAGGAACGAAATCCGGATGACCACGCACAATTGAACGATAACCTTCAAGGCTGGCTTGTGCCATGCGCTCAATCAAATCACGCCACTCGGGTTTAGGTGCAGCGTGTGGTGAAATAGTTGCACGTAATGTTGCAATCACATAAGAAGACAAACTGCTGAAGGCAACACGCGGCAAACCAAATTTGTAGCGAATCATTTCACCTTGTTCTGTCACACGAATACGATTGCGAATTGATCCCGGTGGTTGTGATGCCATGGCTTTTTCAACAGGGCCACCGCCGCGACCTACCGTACCGCCACGACCGTGGAAAAGTACCAGCGACACATCATATTTATCCGAAAGTGCAACCAATTTTTCCTGTGCTTTATATTGCGCCCAGGTCGCCGCAAATTTTCCTGCATCTTTTGCAGAGTCGGAATAACCGATCATCACTGTCTGTTGTTGTGCACTGTATTGTTTGTACCAATCCAAACTCCACAAACGATCCATCACAATCGGTGCGCGATCCAAATCGTCCAGAGTTTCAAACAAGGGAACGATTGGCATATTCCAGGTGATGCCGCATTCTTTCAGCAACAAGGCAACGGCCAAAACATCCGAAGGTTGTTGTGCCATGGAAATAACATAGTGCGACAAAATTTCGCGGGGTTCTTTGGCAACTACTCGACAAGTAGCGAGAACTTCTGCAGTTTCATCACTCATCGGCCAATTCAATGGCATTAATGGACGTTTGCTGGCGAGTTGTTCCAACAAGAAAGATTGACGTTGTTCTTCAGACCAGGATCGGTAATCACCCAGCTCCAAATATTTCACCAATTCATCAATGGCTTGCACGTGGCGATCACCGTCCTGGCGAATATCCAATGGCACAAGATTAATGCCGAAGCAGTGAATACGACGAATAGTGTCAACCAATGGCCCATTAGCGATGTGCGGCAAACCTACATCGGTTAATGAGCGATAACAAAGCAATAAGGGTTCGAGTAAATCTTCGCGACTGGTAATTAAATCTGCTGGTACTTCTGCCAAATGATTTTGCAAACGTGCTTCAGCCCATTCCAGCGTTGCTTGAATGCGTTTGCGCAAATCAAACATCACATCACGATAAGGTGTTTTGCTGTCGGGATAACGTGCCTGCAATTCAGCACTGGCTTCGCTCATACTCAAGTCGCCACCCAAACTGTAAATATCACGCGAATAAAGCTCGGCAGCCATCCAGCGTCCTAACAATAAAACTTCACGGGTGATTTTGTGGGTGACATTGGGGTTACCATCACGGTCACCGCCCATCCAGGAATAAAATTTAATCGGACGCAAATCAATTGGCAGTGTGATATCCAAATGGCGGGTACAGAGGCGATCCAAATGACGAATAAAATCCGGAACGGCTTGCCACAAACTATTTTCGATTACCGCAAAGCCCCATTTGGCTTCATCAACAGCGGTTGGACGAATTGCACGAATTTCATCCGTACTCCAGATCTCTTCAACCAAACGGTGTAAGCGGCCACGCAATTTGTCTTGTTCAAATGTCAGCAAACTACCGTTTTGGCGATCTGCCAGTGTATCCACAATTTGATCGTATTTACGGATCAGGGTGCGACGGGTCACTTCCGTCGGATGCGCAGTAAGCACCAATTCGATGCGCAGCTGGCGAATCACATCCACCAAATCCTCTTTTGGGTGCGCGAATGCAAACTCCAGCAACATGGCCTTCAAACCATCTTCACGTTCGAATTCCGCACTGGAAAAATATTCCTGGTCCGCAATATTGGCCAGATTTAGAAACTGATTGAATGCACGCACGATTGGCAGAATATCCTTGTCGTCCAACTTCTCCAGCATATTCACCAAAGGCGCTGAATCGCCGTTGATTTCTTTGCTAATTGCCTTGCCCAATTTGCGGATACTCTCTACTTTGGTAAAGAGTTCACTGCCTTCGTGGGCATGAATTGTCTCACCCAATAACTCCCCTAAAAGACGAACATTATCACGCAGAGTATCAGGTAGTTTTAACATGGAGATCTCCAACCAAAATCGAAAGATAAATCTGAAGGTGAGGTACGAAAGCAAAACCATGCATCCGCCGTACCAAAAAGAGGCAGGCATTCTACGACATAGACATACTGATGGGTAGAAATTGCACGTAAGTTTTTATCCACAAAAGCTGTGCATAAGTCTGTGCATGACAACTTGGTAAGCCACCTGGGAAGGTGCAGTTAAACAGCCGCCTCAAAACGGTCATTTAGTAATCAACTACACATTATCACTTCAATCCAATTCCTCTCGCCATTGCTGCGGCCAAAAAAGGAATTGCCAATACCAACAAAAGCTGAACTCGAACAAGGGTAATTATTTTGCCCGGTACTTTTATAACGGATGCCTGAGAATTGCGATTTTTGATAAAGAAAACTGTCGGATAAATCGATAACGCAGCAATCAAAACAAATAAAGTCAATTTGACGTGAAACACAGGATTCTGCGAATAAAATTCTGCAGGCTTACCTACCACAAACCAAAGCAATAAACCGGCAACTAAAATTATGATCGCAGAAATGCCATAAATAGCATCCACCACTGCTAATTTTTTCATTTCCACTTTGGACATTTCCGGCTTAATTAATAAATGCTCACTGACTAAAGCAGCGAATAAACCAAATATACCGATAAAGTGGAATGATCTGACGAGTGATTCTTCCATTGTTGAAACCCTGTAAATAAAAAATTATGAATGAGCACAATCTTGACGTAGGGCGGGTCGCTACCGGCTTTCTCAACTAAAGCAATATCAATAAACATCCCGCAAATAACGTTTATCCATATTGAGTTTACGCATATAGTTGGCGGTTTCGGCTTCGTCGAAATTGCCGTATTGTTGGACTATATCGCGCAGGGCTTGATCTACGTCTTTTGCCATGCGAGTGGCATCGCCACAGACACAGAAGTGGGCACCTTCTTCCAGCCATTGCCAGATTTCATGGCCACGTTCACGCATTCGATCTTGCACATAAATTTTTTGGGTTTGATCGCGAGAGAAGGCCAAGCTTAATTCAGTTAACAGACCATCTTTCTGAAATTGCAATAATTCGTCTTGATAATAAAAATCAGTAGCGACGTGTTGCTCGCCGAAGAATAACCAGTTTTTACCTTGATCACCTCTTGCCTGCCTTTCTTGCAAAAACCCGCGGAAAGGTGCAACGCCAGTTCCAGGACCGACCATAATCAACGGCAAATCACCTTTTTCGGGAACGTGAAAATGTTTATTGGCTTGGACAAAAATCGGAACTACTTGTTGATCTGCCCTGTCTGCCATAAATGTTGAACAAACGCCTTTGCGATATTTTTTGCTATCGCGGAAACGAGTGTATCTGACGGCTGAAACGGTTAAATGAACTTCCTTTGTAAATTGTTTTGAGCTGGACGCAATTGAATATAAACGCGGCTGGATGCGTTTTAAAACCGAAATTAATTCATCTTGCGTCAGGCGAACAGAAAACTCCTGAATAATATCAACTAATTGACGACCGTATAACCATTGATTCAATTCAGTTTTATCTTCTGCCGATAGAAATGCTTGTAAAGGTTTGTTTTTCGATTTTTCTGCAATTAAATGCAATGCTTCATTACTGGGCTTACAGATTTCAAAATTTTCGATTAACGCTTTATGCAAAGGTTTTTCATGAGTATCGATAACAACCGGAGCATCCGCATTTAAATTCAGTGATTGTTCCAATTCATATACATAATCAGGGCAATTTTTTGGCCAAATACCAAGAGCATCACCCGCTTCATATTGACTACCGGAATCGCCCAAATCAAAACCAAATTGGCGAACATCTTTGCCAGAACCTTCAGCGCTTAATTTATTGTTGATAATCAAGCGTGAAGCATAAGGGTTGGCTTTGGTAAAACCCGATTTACTTGCAACAGTTACTGTTTGCTGGACAGTTGAATCATTCGCCGAATCTTTTCCAAGATAACCCGATAATTTTTCTTTTAATGCTGATAACCATTGATTCGCTGGCACTTCAAAATCGGTATCACAATCAACGCGATCAATTAACGATTTTGCACCCAAAGCTTGTAATCGTGCAAATAATTTTTTACCGTGACCGCAGAATTGATCGTAGTTCGAATCACCCAGTGCCAATAATGCAAACTCAAGTGTAGAGAGCGCAGGTGCTGACTCCTGATTTAATTGTTGCCAGAAATCACCGCCATTATCCGGTGAATCACCATCACCAAATGTACTGGTCACAAAAATTACAAGTTTATCTTTTGACAACTTTTCAACGCTGTAATCATTCATGGATTGCAAATTAACCGCCCAACCTTGCGCCCTGAATTCTTTCGCAAAAGATTCCGCAAGATTTTCAGCATTACCGGTTTGCGAAGCCCAGAGCAAAGTCAGTAGAGGTTTACTCGTAGTTTCTGCACTCACCCCTATTGGTAATACACGACTGAACATGCCCGCCAACAAACCATTAATCCAGCCACGGTATTCTGCGCGAACGGGCGCATCTGTCGGTAATGCGGGAACAGCTTGAATTAATTTGGCACTGGCGGTTAAACCCGATATATAACCGCTCAAATAATTTTTTTCCTCGACATTAAATTCTGGTGTTTTAACATCCACCACACCTATTTTTTCTGAAAAAGTTTTAATAAGTGTCAAGCTGGTCTCCTCGGCAACCGGAGCAAAAACCATTGCAGGTAATTCATAATCGTAATCGTGATTATTTGAATTTTCGGCAACATTCAGGTCACCAGTTTCTGCTATCACCTCTACTCGCTTCAATGAAACAGCGGCAATTTTTAATTCAGGCTGCTGGGAAATAGGATCGATTTGATCGCTGGTAACAGCATTTACACAAAGATTATCACCGTAAACATCATTCCAATGAATCGGCGCAAAACAACTGCCGGGTTGAATTCTGTCAGTCACAATCGCAGGCAATATGGCATAACCGCGACGCGAACGCACTTCAACTTTATCTTTGGTTTTAATCCCCAGTTCAACTGCGTCTTGCGGATTAATTTCCAAAAAAGTTCCGGGGTTTAATTTATTCAGTGTCGGAATTTTTCCGGTTTTGGTTAGTGTATGCCATTGATGTTGAACACGACCGGTATTCAAAATTAATGGAAATTCTGCACTGGGCATTTCGGCAGGATCAACATGCGGACGCGCGTAAAAAATCGCTTTGCCATTTTCAGTAGCGAATTGCAAAGCAGGCTGACTACCATCTTCCAGCAATTTCAGCGGCTGGTTAATTCCATTATTTAGATAACGTATGGGGTTGCGTTGTGAACTTTTATCCGCACAAGGCCATTGCATAGGCGACTCACGCAACGCGTCATAACTAACACCGCGCAAATCATATCCAGTTTTTGGATTGTAACTTCTTTTGATTTCTTCAAAAACTTCAGCGGCAGATGCAAAATTAAAACCTTCTGTAAAACCCATTTCACGCGCCACTCGCGCAACAATTTCCCAATCTGCCATTGCCTCACCCGGTGGGTTAACGGCTTCCTGCATCAGGGTAATATTACGTTCGGAATTAATCATTACACCTTCTGCTTCAGCCCATAAAGCACCGGGCAATAACACATCGGCGTAGCGATTGGTTTCTGTATCCAAAAACGCATCCTGTGCAATCACCAATTCCGCTTTTTGCAATCCCTCAATCACAATTTTACGATTGGGTACCGAGGCTACCGGGTTGGTACAAATAATCCAGCAAGCTTTTATGTCGCCAGCTGCCATGCGCGAAAATAAATCCACCGTGCCTTTACCCAATTGGGTGCTGATGCTGCCACGCTCAATACCCCACATGTCCTCAATAAATACTCGATCTTTTTCCACAACCAATGCACGTTGCCCTGGCAAGCCTGGCCCCATATAACCCATCTCACGGCCACCCATCGCATTGGGTTGCCCGGTCAATGAAAAGGGGCCGCTACCCAATCGACAAATTTTTCCTGTTGCCAAATGCAAATTACAAATAGCGTTGGTACTCCAGGTTCCATGAGTACTTTGATTTAACCCCATGGTCCAGCAAGTCATAAATTCCGGTGCGTTGGCAATTAAATCGGCGGCAGTTTTTAATTGTTCAACAGAAAGCTGCGTTATCTCGCTCACTTTTTCCGGTGTGTAATTGGCTAAAAATTCGGGGAAAATTTCCCAGCCCTGGGTGTATTGCGCAATAAAATCTGCATCAACTTTTCCTGCCTGAAATAACAAAAACAAAACGCCATTTAAAAAAGCGATATCAGTTCCAGGTTTAATCGGCAAATACAAATCGGCTTTATCGGCAGTCGTGGTTCTGCGCGGATCTACCACAATTAATTTGGCTCCGGATTTAATCCTGTCCATCATCCTTAAATACAGAATCGGATGACAATCCGCCATATTGGAACCAATAACTAAAAATAAATCTGTGTAATCAAAATCCTGATAGGAACCCGGTGGCGCATCGGAACCCAGCGACAATTTATAACCTGCACCGGCACTGGCCATACACAAACGCGAATTGGATTCTATGTTGTTGGTACGTACAAATCCTTTGGCTAACTTGTTTACCAAATACTGGGATTCAATAGACATCTGGCCTGACACATAGAAACTTAATGAATCAGGGCCATATTGATCCAGAATTTCCCGTAAACGTTTTGCGGTATGGCTGATGGCCTGAGCCATTGAGGTTTTGATGGGTTGATGGCGGCGATCATTTCGTACAAACGCCGACTCCATACGACCTGAATTCGTTAACGCCTGGGCACTGGTTTGGCCTTTGGTACATAAACGTCCAAAGTTGGCGGGATGTTGTTTATCGCCTGTGACTTTCAGAATCTTTTTGCCATCTGTCTCCAACAGCATGCCGCAACCGACACCACAGTAGGGACAAACACTTTTCACAGATTTAATCGGTAATTCAGACATAAGGTTGCAACTCCTCGATCAGCAAGTTTTAGCAAGCCTTATGCCAGCCAAGAATAAGAGTTCAAATAGTAGCGA
>CBFGPN010000164.1:0-8593 GCA_965650675.1 uncultured Cellvibrio sp. | reverse complement strand
GAGCAACAAAAAAGCACAGCACCTATGAAGTCAGAAAAAAATGATGTAAGTGAAAATTTCGGAGAAATTAAAGACATTCTTAATAATATAACAATTGAAACACATGTTTTTTCGCCGGAGAAGCCTCCAAAAAAATACACATTACTTCGTATTTTAGTTGGCATGAGGGACACTATGGTTACTGGTGTAACTAATCAAATAGGAGCTACTGATCTTACTCAAATCTTATATTTCAATGTAATGCCAAAGCTAGAAGTACATGGCTTGGCAAGTCTTGAAAAGGTCGCAGGTGTTCAGTGGCAACGTTACAGACTTACTCCAAAAGGAATGGGCTTATTGGCATATATTGATAAAACAACGACCATAAGTGAGCAACAAAAAAAGGAAACAGAAAACCCTACATCAGCAAAAGCCAAAGTACGAAAGCCAAGGAAACCCAAAGAGTAAATGCATAACAAGTCGTTGCAGCACCGTTCCGCTTCGCTGCACTGGACAGTTTTTAAGTCGCGGTTTTATGGTTTTGCTGCGCAAAAGTATTCCATAAAACCACAACTTAAAAACTGCCGCTGAACTCGGCTACATGAACTCCCCCGTTCGTCAAGCAAAAACCGTTTTTGACTTTCAGATTCGAACTGCACCTCTACATTCGGTTTCTGGCAACTGCTTTTGTTGCTGAACCAAGATGAACATTCGCGTGGAAACCGCCTCATTCGTTAGACGACTTTTTTAAATCTCCAAGTTCAACAGGCTTGGGTTTCCTCGGTCTGACCTGATTGTCATCAACTGCCTTCGCAGGACTCGGTGGTGGCTGATGATCTGTTGTCGATCATTCAGCACTGACTCTTTCGTACTTCACGCTCCCTTTTTCACTGATTAACCGCTTTTGCTTTTTTCATTTTCAATTCTCACCTTCATTCTTCATCCGGTTTTTCGTTTTTCATTTCTCGATTTACACAGGCATTACTTTGTAATCTTCCTGTTTGGTTAGCAGCGTCCAGATCATTCGCGCATTGCGTGCTGCAACTGCAACAATCGCGCGTAAATATCCACGACGCTCAACTAATTGTCTGATCCAACAACTCACCTTGTCTTGTTTGTTTTTTAAATTCGCAATCACTGATCTTGCGCCATGCACCAAACACATCCGCAAATAACTGTCGCCCTGTTTGGTGATGCGACCCAATCGAACATGACCACCTGTCGTGTGTTGTCTCGGTACCAATCCTATCCAGGCCGCAAACTGTCGAGCGTTTTTAAACAGGTTCGGATCGGGTACGCTGGCCGTTACACAGGTAGCGACTTGCTCACCTACGCCTGGTATCGTCATCAAGCGTTTGGCATTGGGGTTTTGTCTCACTTGCTTTGATAATTCCCGATCGTAAAATAATAATTCCTCATTCGCCTGTTTGATTTTTTGCCAGAGGGTTTGAATCATGTGTCTCGCCAACATCGGCAATCCGTTTTCTGCATCTTCCAGGATTAACGGAATTTCTTTTTGCGCCGGATAGCGCCCTTTGGGAATCACAAATCCAAATTCCATTAATAATCCGCGCAGTTGATTGATCAACGCTGTTCGTTCCGCTATCACGCCTTGTCGAATTCGATGCACGCAGAGTGAGGCTTGTTGATCGGCTGTTTTAACCGGCACAAACCAAATGCCTTGACGCTTGACTGCTTCACAAATCGCTTCAGCATCGTTGTTATCGTTTTTACCACCTTTGCGAAACGGCGTAATAAATTTGGCCGCCATAATGCCGACCTCATGTCCCAACTTTCGACATTCTCTCGCCCAATAGTGTGCCCCGCTACAGGCCTCCATGCCGATCAAACATTGGGGACATTGGGCAATAAACGGCAACAGCGAATCCCGTTTTAGCGTTTTGCGTAAAATCACTGTGCCTCGCTCGTCCATGCCTACCAGACTGAAAGAAGTTTTCGCCAAATCAATACCGAGTGTTGTAAGATTCATGAAAATTGCTCCTCTGTGGTTTGTGGTCACATTACTTTATGCCGACACGTGGTCGGTGGTAAGTGGGGGGAGTTCATTTCATTCGTTAAGTGAATAATTCTATGAGCAACAACGTAACCGACCGAATTTTGTTAAAAGCTATATACGAACACTATTACAGTGACTTTTGTGCATTCGATAAAGATAATCCTGAGCGAACCACAAAAAATTTCGTGCACATTGATTTCAAACTGCTTGGAGAGAAACTAAATTTAGATTCAGGAATTGTTTTCGGGCGGCTCTATTATCATCTAGACAGAAAGTATTCTTACAAGCAAGAGGATGGTGCGTTGGTTCCGCTATTCCAGTTAAAACTTGGCAAAGAAATTCATTTAATAAATTTCCCCTTGCTTTCTGCTGTATTGGCAGAGCTTGAGCAAGACTATTACCGTTTTACGCTTCCATTTGTGGTTTCATTTGGGGCGCTAGCAGTTTCTGTTTTGGCTCTGGTGTTCGCCACTTAACAAAGTGTTCCAACACCGTTCCGGCGCTTCGCGCCTCCACTCGACAGCTTGTAAGTAGCGCATTTAGCGAATTGCTACGCAAAGTTTATCGCAATGTGCTACTCACAAGCTGCGGTTGAACACAACGTTATAATTTGAAATATAAAACTATTTATTTGAGGTGGTGCATGAATCGAATTGAGGTAACTCGAATATGGTTAGTGCTGGTAGTTAGTCTATCCACTTTAATTCCAATTGCAGCCATTGTTATAGCCGCACTAATTCATCACCAGGGTAGTTTTGAAGGGTTTATAGGTGGCATCGGGTCATTGATCGGAGTATTACTTCTATTTCTTACATTGTGGTTTCGAGTGGCATTTATAAACATCAGTGGTACATATCAGAAATTTATATTATCTGGTGCGTTAGCGTTTCTTGCCCTTACCTATGTCTCACTAAGCTCATCAATTTCTTAGCAACGTTAGTGTTGAATCATGAATAAAAATTTAGTGGCGAGATTAAGAAAGCTGTCAGGTCAACCAATATCTGATTGTAAGGAACTATTATCTTCTATATCAGAAGATCTTGCGGAAAAGTATGTTGCTAAATTTGAAGAAAGTCGTCGTTCTTGGTTTTTCGATCCCGTTGAATTAACTCCAGAGTTCGAGGCGGTAAGAGATCAAGTTGAGCTTATGGTCTCAACATATATCGAAGAGTGGAAGGCTCAACATCTAGCAGAATTGAAAGAGAAAGGCTTAGAATTCATGGGAGTTCGAGCAGCATCTCATGTAGCAGCCCGCGAGAAGCAAAGGCTTTTAAAAGAAAAATACGGAATAAATTGGAAAACTCCGTCGCAAATGAATAAAAATGTAATATTCCACTAAAACACTAACAAGGTCATCAAGCGGATGCTGAACCTCCCCCGATTTAGTGGACACTTTTTCTAACGAGAAGGTTTCTCTAATGCCAAAGTACAAACAGCCACCTAAAAACCACCGATTATAATGGTGTTGTGAATATCATGAATAAGACATTATATTTTATATTGTTCATTTCTCTTTCTTCGCTCGCTAATGAAGAAATTACAGCTCATTCACATTACACAAAATGGCATTATTATTTAAATAGCGAATATCCTAATGTCGAAATAGAAATCAAGCTCTATGAAAATACTGATAATGCGGAATCAATATTGGTCAATTTTAACGGAAATAATATTCAAGCTAGCAGTAAAGATTTATCAATACTTAAAAATATTGAGTTAGGTACACTGCAAGCAACATATGGTGATTTTTGTGAAAAAAATTGGAATGAACCATTTGAAATATCGGAAGAAATTACTCACAAAGAACAAAGTGAATTAAATAGCACCAATGTTTATGATTGCATAGTTTTAAAGGTTAGAGCCAACCAGGAAAATCAGGATTCCAATATCAACGAAAAGAGTCAAGAGGCTAGCAGCTTTGTAATAAAAATCATACCGAAGCATAAAATGATTAAAACTGAGCCATACGACTTTCCCTGGTGAAGGGCATCATACAAGGGGGTTTTGCATACAAGGCACTAATTTTTTGTAGGAATCCATTTTTTAATTCCACTTCGTCATCCCTTCGAAGGCAGGAATGACGATGCCATAGTAACCACCAAACCAAGAGTTGATTTTTTGTAAATTTACAAACCCAAAATAGGCTTCAACGATTTTGCCACTATAGCTGCATTTAATTCCGCACCAGCTTTACTGGTATGCGTGTGCTCATCTGCAAACAGTTGCTCTACTTTTTTTACACCCAGTTGATCATAGTGATTGGCGATTTCATTATTGAGATCGATAAAACTGCTGCCACTTTGCAATGCGACCTGTCGCGCCCATTCGGGATAGGAATTTTCTTCACGGGCAATTTTTTTATCCTTCCAAATTTTGCGTGGCACAGGGGAACAGATAACGACATTTATCCCACGTGCATGGGCTTCGCCAATAAAACGACGCAAGTAACCACCGTAGCTATACACAGTTTCCGGTTTTCCTGTGAGTAAATTGTCAATTTTTTCGTAATTATCGGCTGTACCTTTAAGCGTTCCCCGTGCACGGATATTGTCATTTATGGGTGCATTATCATTGTGACCAAACTGCATTACCAACAGATCACCGGGGTGCATCATATTCAATGTGCGCTGCCAATAATTGCCTGTATAAAAAGTGCGGCTACTTAATCCACCTACTGCACGATTCACAACATTAACTTTTTTACTGTCCAGATGTTGTTGCAGAAAATCGCCCCAGCCCCATTCACCATTATTGCCATCACCACCGCCATTGCGCACTGTGGAATCACCAATTAAAAAAACCGAACGTAAATTATGATTGGCAGGCATAGGCAAACGCAGCCAGGTCATTTCATCTTTGGTTATAGCTTCTGCGTTGGAATTAAACAAACCGGCAAACACATCGGGGCGTATTCCTTTAAATGCAGCGATTGCCGTTTCTGCATGAAGACGAGCGCCTTGATGATTAAAATGTGTGTGATCTTTTGGATAAAGTCCGGCAGTTTTTTCCTGACCAACAGCTTCAAGCTTATCCGCGACCAGATTATTTAAATCGACAAACGGCGTGTTTAATTCCCAAGCCAATTCGTAAGCCCAGCGTCCATAATTACCATTGCGCTCAATGCGTCCGGCTTGCCAAATATTGCGTTGTGTTAGTGACATTAAAACAGGTGTTGCATTTTTTGCACGCACATCATTCACCATAGAGCGAATGTAATGGCCGAAGGTGTAAACAGTTTCTGGCTGCCTGGTTAAAAGATTATTGATTTCAATAGATTCAGAACCAATACCCGGCAAACTGCCACGTGCACGACTATCATCATTTACGGGACTTGCATCGTTGTGACCAAATTGAATAATCACTATATCGCCCGCATTTATTTCATCGACAAGGCTTTTCCACAAACCTTCAGTAATAAAAGTTCGTGAACTACGGCCACCACGCGCTCGATTAATAACTACAGCTTTATTGGCATCTATGTAATCACCCAGTATGGCGCCCCAACCTTGTTGATCAGGTAAATTGTAAGTGGCTGCAGTGGAATCACCGGCGATAATAATTTTTTTCAGTGATGTTTCTGATGATGCTTCTGAAAATGCGAAATTGCAAATGCAGATAAAAAAAATTATTGCGGATTTTAATAGGATGAATTTTATTTTCATTTTTTTCCGTTTTTTTTCAATTGGATTTTAAATCCCCCCTAGCCCCCCTTTTTCAAAGTGGGGAACTTAAGTTCCTCCCCTTGGCAGGGGAGGGAGTAAAAAATCAAATCACTTATTTTTTTAATTCTTTACCAATCAATGCCAAATTCTGGATCGCTGCCAAACCCCACTGCGCTGAATCATTGGTGGATACCCAAGCGGCTTCGTCAACAGGATTCAATACATCCGGGCCATGCAGTCGTTTGATTTCAGCAGTGGAATGACTTTGACGAAAAAATTCGTCCCATGCACGCTGTGCCAATTGCTTGTCGTTTGTTTGTTGTGCTGTGTACGCCGTTAATCGTGAATGGGCATTGGTGAGATTATTGCCATTTAATGGAACACCAAATTCCGTTATTTGTTCCGCAGCAGGTGCATTGTAGAAACGTCCGTAACGCAACCAGGCTGATTTGAATTCCGGTATATCCATTAATTGATTTAATTCAGCACAAACTTCAATCAAACCAAATACCGCACTGAGATGCGATGCTTGCGCAGTTTTTTTCTGTTCAGACGATGCAGGAATCACACTCAACATTTTAGTGTTGATATCAAAATAATAACCGCCCGCAAAAAATCCCAACTCGCTATTACCGATAACACGCATCGAATTTTCCAGCCAATTTTTATATCGGCTATCACCTGTACGTTCCCATGCGGTTAACCAATTGGCGGCGGCGGATCCCCAATCTGTGCCAACACCAATAATGGTATTTTTGTCAGCGGCTGCTTCAGGATTGACTTTGCGTGTTGGCAACAAATTGGCTAATTGTTTATCGGCTTCTGCTACTTCCCACAGCACATCACCTGTGCGTTCATCAGCAGTTAAAAAATAATGGAAGCGACGATAAATGGACGTGCTGATGCGCAATTGTTTTGCACTGCAACCCCAGTGCTGCACATTGTGTCGTGTACCCAAACCGGCGAAACGGCCGATGTGATAAATATCCACATCGCGATTGTGACGCGTCATGGCTTCTGCCAAACGAAATGCTTTTGCATCGCCTGTGCGCAAAAATGAATACCACAACCAGAGGTCGGGTGAAAGTTCGGAATTATCCCAGGCAAATCCACCAATGTCATAACGCCACACATGACGATCAATATCATAGGTGTGCATCACATCGCCATAATTCCAAAAGCCATACCAATGACGTTGCTCAACTTGTTGACGATAAAAATCAATCGACCATGCAAGACGATTTTCAATTGCATTTTTCATGGGAGATGAGCGATCAGGTAAATTCCATAAACCGCCAAATACCTTGGCATCTAAATACGTTTGCGGTGAAGCCATAATTTGCGCGGGTGCACGAATTGAATCAGCCAATTCAATAGAGCGTTTGCGTGAAGGTGTTTGATCCAATGCAAAAATGGTGATGTCTGTGCTACGTGCAATACCTTGGGGTGAACCAAATCCCGGTTCGTAATCTTCATAAATAATTTCCAGTCCTTCGAGTTGTTTCGCATAAGTATCCATGCCCATACCATCATGATAAAAACGCAAATCCATCGGTGGCGCATCAGGCGACCAGATCCACAAAGTAGCTTGCGCAATTTCAGTTCCCGCGTGGCGAATATCAATTTGAGTGGGATGCAATTGCCAAAAATCGCGCATACCAAACAGCACGCCTCCAGTTGCACCACCAACATAAGCAACACCGGCAGCGCGCGTACCTTGATCTGCATCTATCCATGCATGACCGGCTTTGGTTCGTTTCTTAATACTGAAACCATTGGCATTTAATTGCGCGAGACTGTAATCATTCCACACAGGAATAAATTGCAAACGATCACTGACACGTTTATCCCAGGTATTTAATTCCGGTGTTGCTACACCATTGATTTGTGCATCGCGAACTGCTTGACCCGGATCGCGTCGCAAACCGGTAATACCCTGCGGCGATTCTGCCCAGAGTCCATTACCCTCCCCTACAAAACGCACATGGCGATTATAAATTTCATCGCGCATGGGTAGATCAAAACGCAAACCCAAAGCGCGAATAAAATCCTTATGTTCATCACCATCAAAAATAAAATTGTGGCTGATACGAACTGAATCACCACCTGCATAAAAATAAAGTCGCAATGAAAAAGGCAACCACTCGCGCCCATCTGCTTCACGATGAATACCCGTTACTTTTACTACTGCGCGCACAGGCCCTTTTTGCTCAATTTCTATTTGTCGAATGGTTCCACTGAAATTGGTTATCACCAAAGGCTGTTCGGAATCCTCCTTATCAGGATGCGACTGCCGCTGCCCGATAAAACGCGCATTTTGCAACAAAGTTTTTTTACCCCGTTGGATGGATTCAATAATCACCTCACCACTTTTAGCCATCACGCAACGAATCACGCCTGTATCAACCACCCAGTGTTTGGCGTTTTCACGAATACGGATTGTGTGTTTGGGATCAGGTGATTTTCCCTTTGCAAGACGAAATTGCTGGCCGGGTGATAACCCCGCTGGAATAGCATGGCCAGTCCATTTGATCGATCCATCAGACCAGCGTGCCATCACCCAGGTTTGCAGGGCCTGGGCACAACCTTTTTCATCAACAAGATGTAAAGGCTGATGCGGTTCAAGACTCGCCTGCGGCCAGGGTTGCCCCCATGTGTGACCAATAAGTGCTGATGGTTCGGCAGCCTCCAGCCAACCCAATTGCCCGGGATTTGTCAGGGCTGTATCAATTGTATTAGCCTTGCCCACACTGGCAGGCAAAGCCAGGGAGGACGCCAGAGGTATAGAAGCAGTCATTGCTCCATACTTGAAAAAATCGCGACGATTCATAGTTTCTCCGTGGCTTTTTGCTGCCAAATTTAGTTTATAGATGATCGTATTTATATCACGCCTGAATTATATTGACTATATATGATCGAATATGATCGACATTTC
>CBFGPN010000163.1:0-8642 GCA_965650675.1 uncultured Cellvibrio sp. | reverse complement strand
CCTGCGAATAAAACAGAAGATGATTCCTGCACTTGAACCAAACTGAAACGCGCTTCAAATTGTTCAGACAGGTTGCGAACAAAACGTGGCCAATGATCAGCACCAGGAATTAAATTTTTCAAATTCGACATCATCTGGCAACCGTTACACACACCCAAACTAAAGGTGTCATTACGATGGAAAAATTGTTCAAATTCGTCGCGTACTTTGCTGTTAAACAAAATCGTTTTTGACCAGCCCTCGCCTGCACCCAAAACGTCGCCGTAAGAAAAACCACCGCAGGCAACCAGACCTTTGAAGTTTTTAAGCGATACGCGACCAGACAACAAATCACTCATGTGTACATCAACAGCCGTGAATCCGGCGCGATCAAATGCTGCCGCCATTTCCACGTGACCATTCACACCCTGCTCACGCAATACGGCAATAGATGGACGTACGCCGGTTTTAATAAATGGCGCTGCCACATCCTGATTAATATCGTAAGTTAATTTGACGCTTAGGCCTGGATCGTTTTGTTGAATCGCATCAAATTCCGATTTTGCGCAAGCGGGATTATCGCGCAATGCTTGAATGCGATAACTGGTTTCTGACCAGAGTGATTGTAAAGTGGCACGCGCTTGTTCAAACATCACTTTGCCATTTTGTACAACGCGAATTTTATCTTGATCATTCAATTGACCAATCACCTGCACTTTTCCGGCAGATGCAAAACGCGCTTGCACTTTTGCGGATTTATCACGAGCCACTTGCAAGACTGCACCCGCTTCTTCGTTAAACAGCATTGACAGCGCGTCGCCGTCTTGCAGATTGATATCCACGCCCATGTGCCCGGCAAAACTCATTTCCGCGAGAGTGGTGAACACACCACCATCACTGCGGTCGTGATAGGCAATTATGTCGCCTGCCGCAATGCTTTCTTGCATTGCGTTAAAGAAATGTTTGAGTTGCGCAGCAGAATCCAAATCAGCGGGCACTTCGCCCATTTGATTATAGACTTGCGTCAGAATCGAACCGCCCAAACGGTTTTTGCCGTTACCCAAATCAATCAATAACAAATCAGATTCAATTTGACGCAATTGTGGTGTCAGCGTTTTGCGAACATCTTCAACCGGTGCGAATGCAGAAATAATTAAAGATAAAGGCGCAGTTACCGCTTTGTTGTTGTCGCCATCTTTCCATGCAGTGCGCATGGACATGGAATCTTTTCCGACTGGAATGGTGATACCCAATTCAGGGCACAATTGCATGCCGACAGCCTCAACTGTGCGGAATAATTTTTCATCTTCACCTTTGTGACCTGCAGCGCACATCCAGTTTGCTGATAATTTCACATCAGATAATTTTTCAATTTTGGTCGCCGCAATATTAGTGATGGCTTCAGCAATCGCCATACGACCCGATGCAGGTGCATCCAGCAAGGCCAATGGTGTGCGCTCGCCCATGCTCATGGCTTCGCCTTTGGTGGAATCGTAACTGACCGTAGTCACCGCACAATCCGCAACCGGAATTTGCCATGGACCAATCAATTGATCGCGCGCAACCATACCGGTAACAGAACGATCGCCAATCGTGATCAGGAAATTTTTGCTGGCCACTGCCGGATGTTTTAGTACGCGCTCAATTGCATCATTCAATGCAATATTGTTTGTCGAAAAGGTTTCGGTTTTAGCTTGATGTTTTTCTGCAGTGCGATGCATTTTTGGCGGCTTGCCAAATAACACTGACATGGGCAGATAAACCGGTTTTGCATCGAAATGTTTGTCGTTCACTAACAAATGTTTTTCATCTGTGGCTTCGCCGACAACTGCGTAAGGTGCGCGTTCGCGTTTACAAATTTCTTCAAAGCGCGATAAATCTTGCGGCTTGATTGCCAATACATAACGCTCTTGCGATTCGTTGCACCAAATCGCCAGTGGGCTCATACCGGGTTCGTCATTGGGCACGTTGCGCAATTCAAATTTACCGCCAGTGCCGCCATCTTTTACTAATTCAGGGAATGCATTCGACAAACCACCTGCACCCACATCGTGAATAAAGGCAATCGGATTGTTTTCACCTTGCTGCCAACAAGCGTCGATCACTTCCTGACAACGGCGTTCCATTTCCGGGTTTTGACGTTGCACTGATGCAAAATCCAAATCTTCTGATGACGAACCCGAAGTCATGGATGAAGCAGCCCCACCACCCAAACCAATCAACATGGCCGGGCCACCTAACACAACCAATTTTGTACCCGCACCAAATGGCGGTTTTTCGATATGTTCTGCTTTGATATTGCCGTATCCACCCGCCAACATAATTGGCTTGTGATAACCGCGGCGTTCGCCATCAAAATTTTCTTCGAAAGTTCTGAAGTAACCGCAAATATTCGGGCGACCAAATTCGTTATTAAATGCGGCACCACCGATTGGGCCTTCGATCATTATGTCGAGCGGCGTCACTATGCGATTGGGTTTTCCGTAATTCTCTTCCCAAGGTTGTTCGAAACCGGGGATTTGTAAATTGGAAACGGTAAAACCGGTCAAACCGACTTTAGGTTTTGAACCGCGACCCACAGCACCTTCATCACGAATTTCACCACCCGCACCTGTACCTGCACCCGAGAAAGGTGAAATTGCGGTTGGGTGATTGTGCGTTTCCACTTTCATCAATAAATGAATCGGTTGCTGGGTGTATTCGTATTGTTTGGTTTCTGGATTGGGATAAAAACGTCCCGCTTCATGGCCGACAACCACCGCAGCGTTATCCGCATAAGCCGACAGCACATATTCACCGCCGACTTCGTTGGTGTTTTTAATCATCTTGAATAGACTGCGACTTTGTTCTTCGCCATCAATAGTCCAGGAGGCATTAAAAATTTTGTGGCGACAATGTTCAGAGTTGGCCTGAGCGAACATCATCAATTCCACATCAACCGGATTGCGATTGAGCGTTTTAAAACTCTCGACCAGATAATCAATTTCATCTTCTGCCAAAGCCAAACCCAAAGATTTGTTGGCGGCAACCAGAGCATCGCGCCCGCCACCGAGAATATCCACTGTGGTTTGTGGTGCTGGCGATTGCGCGGTAAAAATTTGCTCGGCCGCATCGAAGCTATCAAATACGGTTTCCACCATGCGGTCATGTAATAAAGAAGCAATAGCCTTGCGATCTGCCGAAACATCGCCTTCCACAAAATAGGCAACACCACGCTCAAGGCGTTTGATCATGGTCAGGCCGGTGTTTTTGGCAATATCAGTCGCCTTGGATGCCCAGGGGGAAATAGTGCCGAGACGGGGGACGACTAAAAACAGAGAGCCAGAAGACCCCCTCCTAGCCTCCCCCTTGCCAAGGGGAGGAACTGAAACTCCCTCCCCTGGCAAGGGGAGGGCTGGGGTGGGGTCTTTCACTTTCGGCCCATAAGTCAACAACGCTTCCAGCACCTGCATCTGCGCATCACTCAATGGCGCCTCAAGATTGGCAAAATGCACGAACTCCGAGGAAAACCCGGTCACTTTGGGGGCAATTTGCTGGATATTGGCAAGCAACTTTTGACAACGGAAACTGGAAAGAGCGGGAGCGCCACGCAGGATTAACATAGTGGGAGAAGCCTCGGCTTGGGGGAATATGAAAAAGAGGTGCGCATTCTACTGATTTCAGGCTCAAAGCGCGACCGAACCTGACAAATCACACAATCAGTATTTATTCCTGTATCCTGCGCACCGAACAGTCAGCAGTTAATGCGCGACTGTTGAGTTTTTACTTAATAATAATTTTCTAAGGAAGATAGATAATGAAAAAATTAATTGATATTGGAATCAATTTAACCAATAAACAATTTAACAACGACGTAGATCCCATCATAAAAAACGCACTTGATGCTGGTGTCTCAACAATGTTGCTGACAGGAACCAGCATCCGGAATAGCGAACAATCCTCAACAATTGCACAGCAATATCCCGGTGTTCTTTATTCCACCGCGGGAATACATCCACACGATGCCAAAAGTTTTGATAATAAAAGTATTCCAAAACTTAAATCGTTATTGAAAAAATCACATGTGATTTCAGTGGGTGAATGCGGACTTGATTTCGATCGGGATTTTTCCCCAAGACCAATGCAGGAAGAATGTTACAAAGCACACCTTGAATTGGCGATAGAAATTCAAAAACCTCTTTTCCTGCACGAACGCGCCGCACATCAACGGTTTATGGTCATCACTCAGGATTATTTACCCAAACTACCCAAAGCCGTTGTTCATTGTTTTACAGGCAGTTTGGCAGAAGCAAAAACTTATCTGGATAAAGGTTTTTACTTAGGCTTCACCGGCGCCATCAGTGACACAAAACGATTCGCGCAATTAAAAGACGTCATCAAATTTGTACCATTAGATCGCATGATGATAGAAACCGACGCACCTTTCATGCTGCCAAAAAATGTCCCGAAAGATGAACTGACAAAATACAATGAACGCCGAAATGAACCGGCTTTTTTGCCTTATGTCGCGAAAACGATTGCGGAGTTTAAGGGTATTGATGTGGAGCTTGTTGCAGAGAACTGTACCAAGGTGACTCAAGAGTTTTTTGGGATTTAGAAATAAAACCTGCCACATGTAGGTTGGGATGCAAATCCCAACATGATGCTACAGAACCAAATCACGAATAAAAACTTCTTTATTATTTGGCTCCACATAAATAATTTTATAATTTCCTGATTTTAAATTGCTGAGTTTGACTGGATCGCAATTTGGTTTATCGCCAAGCCCCGTATAAAGTGAGAGATAAATTTTGCTCGATGCCGCTTTAGCTTTTATTACGCAACCATGAGGTGCAGAATTGAAAATGGGTTTGCCGTTTGCGTCAAAATCGAACGAAAGCATTAGGCTTCCATCTGTTAATTCGGAAGTGTTAACAAACAGGCCGCCCAACTTTTGAATGTATTCCCAATCGACATGGGAATAGGACAATGTCTTGCAACCCGTTAGGCTTAGCAACAGCAAAACCAGTACTCTCATCATTATTCGATTCCTTAACCCTGCAATTCGCCGATAGTGCCTGATCCATCAACAATTGGAAACCCGTCTTTAATTGGAGAGTTATCGCCCGCTCTTTTGGCTGGCATAATGAACGCCATTTTTACAAAAGAGATGCTGCATGAGACCGCTGATTACCCTGGCCCTGGGTTTAATGGCTATTTTTGTGACTATTTTTATCCTGATGAAACTCACCGGGGTGTTGACGCTGGATGATATCAAACACTGGTTGAATCTGGCTGCTGAAGCCAATCCTGTCGCAGTTGCACTGACGATTATTATTTTACTGACCTGTGATCTTTTTATTGCGGTGCCTACTCTGTCGGTTTGTATTTTGGCGGGTTATTTTTTGGGATTTTTTTGGGGAGGCATCACCGCATCCATCGGCATGTTATCGACAGGTTCATTAGGTTATTGGCTTTGTTATTTTTATGGCCCTGGACTTTTACAAAAAATTTATAAAGACGAAAAAAAACGTCAGGAGATGCAACAAGTTTTCAATCAACAAGGTAAAAAAATAATTTTAATTTCGCGTGCGATGCCGATGTTACCCGAAATATCTGCTTGTCTTGCAGGTAGCAATCGTTTGCCATTTCAGGAATTTTTATTTTTATTTTCGATTGCAACCCTTCCTTATGGATTTATTGCGGCGTTTGCAGGTTCACATTCAAGTATTGAAAACCCTTTACCGGCATTGCTTGCCGCCATACTGGTGCCATTAATTCTTTGGGCCTGTTGGTTTTTGTGGATCAAACCTGGTTTTTCCAAAACAATGGCCTGATGGTATTTTTGCTGCCAATTAATCATCAATAAAAAACTAAAAATGTGCACAAGATCTACAAAATAAATTGCAAATATTCTGCATTTCATGAAAAAAAGTGTTTTGTAATAAATAAAAAACCGCAAAATTGTAAAAATTATCAATTTTTTACATCTATAACAAAATAAACTAAGAATAAAAATCTTTTACAAAACAATAAGCTAGCTGCCACATCTCAAGATCGGCAAAACTCAAACATAAAAATTCTCAAAAAACAAGCTATTCATATTAAGAAACGCCGATTACCATGGCGCCCAATGTTGCACGGATCTTTTTTTGCTCAGCAAATGGATTGGATTCGGCATGAGTTGCACACACGAAATTGCGTTCCTGTTCGGGCGTTGCCATTCAAAACCGGAGTAACCTATGGATATTCGAGTTATGGAAATTCGACAATTTTCAAAATTGGTGGTGAGGTTTTTACTACTGATTGTCTGCCTGATCATTTTCATTCTGCCACTTGAGCGCAGTATTCCCCAATCCCAGCTCGACAAAGTACTTGAGGCTGGTGAATTAAGAGTTATCTCACGCAACGGCCCCGCAACCTATTATGAGGGTGCTAATGGCTTGACCGGTTTTGGTTACAAGATAGTGAAGGGCTTTGCCGACCAATTGGGTGTCAAGCTGGTTATACTGGATGAATCACAATCTCCTCTGGGGCGTCTTCTCAAAGGCCAGGCAGATATGGCAGCAGCGGCAATTACGACAATTGAAGCCAAAGAACTGCCTATACGTTTTGCTGCTCCTCACCACAAAATTCAGTTCGAGCTTATCAGCCATACCAATCGACCACTTCCCGAACCGAATCTGGATGGTGTGGAAATCGCTATCACACCTGAAATGGCCAGACACCCCGCACTGGTTGCAATAAAACTACAGTATCCATCAGCACACTGGATAGAAACCAACAGTAACGATCAAACCGATTTGTTTTCTCGCGTCAATAAAGGAGAAGTCCCGTTTGCCGTGATTGACTCAGACAGTTTTCAACTGCATCAATATTCCTTTGCCAATACTCAAATAGCCATGAGCCTTGGAGATCCCCAGGATGTAGCCTGGGCATTTTCTGCAGCAACAGATCCAAGCCTGTTTCATCAGGCACAGATCTACCTTAGCAACATCAAAGAGTCTGGCCAGCTGGAACAAATAACCGCCGAATTTTTCCAACCTCTGGAAGAGATGAACTCCATTGACGCCCTGCTCTTGAGCCAGCATCTGGAAGAGCGTTTGTTACCCCATATGGATGACATGAAACGCGCGTCGGAAATATTCAATCTTGATTGGCGACTACTGGCGGCCATAGGTTACAAGGAGTCCCAATGGCTAACCAAAATTGAATCTCCAACAGGTGTCAAAGGCATGATGATGTTGACCAAAATCACCGCCAAAGCCATGGGCGTTGAAGACAGGGAAAACCCTCAACAAGCTATTTTTGGTGCAGCCAAATTGTTCCGCTACCTGCTGGATAACCAACCAAAAGATATTGCAGAAGGTGAGCGCATACATTTTGCACTTGCTTGCTATAACCAGGGCATGGGTCACATAGCCGATGCCCGTCGTTTGACCCTGAAAATGGGGGGCAACCCCAATCGCTGGCAGGATGTACGTGAACACCTCCCACTGCTTTCGTTGAGCCAATATTATCGACAGGCAAAACATGGATACATGAGAGGCAAAGAGCCCGTGGTATTCGTTGATAAGGTTCTGGATTACTACAAAATGCTGGTTTGGCATGAACAGCAAGAACATTTGCGACTGGCCACAGCCAGTAGCACTCCCGCCTGGCTGTAACACTCACACATTGATAACGAAAATGTCGGAAGGCGCTGCGCTTTTCCGACCGACGAAGTATATTGATCGACCTCTATAAACCCGCTTTAACACCAATAAAAAGAGTCGTTATGTCTTTTCGAAAATTTCTGTCTGAATGCCGCCTGCTATTGGGCTTCAGTAGCAATTCTCCAAGCCACGCTGAAAAATGGATCTCCGCTACAGGTGGTTTTTTAGGGATTTTTTCAGTTTATTGGATTACCAGCTGGTGTTTTCCACACGGTTTTATGCATACCGCAGGTACTTTGCTGATGGTAACGTCAATGGGAGCAACGGCAGTGTTGTTATTTGCCGTTCCCCAAGGCGTTTTATCTCAGCCCTGGTCGGTAATTGGCGGGCATTTGTTATCGGCATTTGTCGGTGTCAGTTGCCATCAATTATTTCCCGATCAAACCTGGACAGGCGCTTTAGCTGTTGGGGTTTCTATTTTGGTGATGCATTACGCACGTGCCATGCATCCACCCGGTGGAGCCACTGCATTGGCTGCCGTGATTGGTGGAGCTGAAATTTATCGACTGGGTTATTTTTATTTAATCATGCCGATTGGCATTAATATTCTGGCTATCTTATTAATGGCAATCGCATTCAATGCGCTATTTCACTGGCGACGTTATCCTGCACATTTAATTCGTAAACAAACTGTTGTGCACACACGCTCTTACCCACATTTAACACCGGTAGATTTTTCAGCTGCGATTGAAAAAGTGGATTCATTTATGGATGTCAGCCATGAAACACTCATGCAATTACTGGAATACGCACGCGAACATTCAGAACACGAAAAAATACCCATGACCCAATTTGAAGTAGGAGCATTTTATTCCAACGGTAAATGGGGCAACGAATGGAGCGTGCGGCGTATCATAGACGCGCCCTCGGAAAAACCTCAGGATAAAGATAAAATTATTTTCAAAACGGTTGCGGGTGCCGATGCTTACAATAATGGCATGAGCACACTTGCAGAATTCCGCAACTGGG
>CBFGPN010000162.1:0-8686 GCA_965650675.1 uncultured Cellvibrio sp. | reverse complement strand
TTTGGGGTTTAACTGATGATATGAGTTGGTTAAATAATTTTCCAATAAAAGGCCGAACCAATTATCCTTTATTGTTTGATCGCAAACATCAACCCAAAGATGCTTACTATAAAATTTTAGCGCTTTGATATAACCCTCACATTTAATGTCATTCCTGCGAATAATCACATGGATGTGATGCAGTAGTGCAATGCAGGAGCAATTGCCGAAGCAGGGATCCATTTTCGAAATGAAAAATAAAAAAAAGGTGGGCAAGTGCCCACCAAACAAGACGCCGGTTAGCGTACTAGACGATTAAAAATTCCAATCAGCCATTACCCAGAATTTGGTTGTGTCTGTGTAATTGGCTCCAAGGTTGTCACCCATTGAGTATTCAGCTACTTTTGCAGTCCAGACAACAGCACCAAATTTTCTACTCAAACTGAAATCAATTTCACTACCAAAGTCTGCATCGCCTTCGTTAGCGTCATACTTGTGATAACTCAGTAATGCCTGGGCACCGGCAACCGTCACCCCAAAATTGAAATACATGTCTTCCAATCCTGCCGCAGGTGTTGTCAAAAATTTATCAGCCCATCCATTAAATGCGTGCAGCGTTGCAAAAGGTGTTGCAAAACCATAAAGCCCTTCATCAGAACCCAGCACTTCAAAGCCTGGCGTAAAACTGAATCGTGATACATTCCAGGTTGCTTCCGCCAACATATAATCGGCTTCAAATTGTTGGTTTGCACCCGCATCTTTTTGCGTTGCATATTCAAGGTTATAAAGGAATGATTCACCAATGGTACCCTGCCAACGAACACCGAAAGTGTCACTGGTTAAGCCCAATTGGGAGAGTGGATCATTCACATCAAACAAATAGGCGTAACCAATTAATTTGCCAGCTTCAATACCGGTATAGCTTGCATTTAATACATGGCTGTCCATATGAATATCGCCAATCGCATTTTCATTTCCGAAAACACGATTCACATTTTTGATGTAGGCATAAGTAAAATTGGTGTAACGAATGGTTTTGTTGGTCCAGGAAAGTCCATCATAAGTTTGTTCGTTTTGTCTCCAACCTACGTTGCCAACAAAGCGCGAATTATCCAACACCAAACGCTGACGACCAAATTTCACCTGGTTGTTAAAATCAGCATAACTAATAAAACCCTGATTTATTTCCGTACCAATCGGGTCAGCAATAACAGCTGTAGTATTCGCTGGATAACGGTTATCGTTGGCTGCGCTGCGGTAATCGTAATCATTTGTCATCTCAGCGACGTTATCCATTTCCAAGCCAAAACTAAAACCATTCCATGGGCCGGATTGATAAGACAAACGCGAACGGGTTGTCCAGGCATCGGCTTCACGATCAACATTGTTATTCAATACATCTTCTGTTACGTCTTCAAAACGGGTGCGGAAATTAACTTTAATACTGCTGCCCTGTTGCATGGATTCTGTAAAGGTTTTTGCTTCAACGGTCGATGCGAGCACAAACAAAGAACAACTTGCTGACAGTGCGAGTGGCAACATATTTTTTTTCATAGAGCATTCTCCAGATGTAATGTGAGCTTTAGGAATCGACATCGTTGATTATTTGGAGCATCCAAAGTTGATGTGATCTAATTCCGCTAGAGCAACGCTTGTGCCAAGTGAAGAAATGCAAAGATTTGCGATGAAAATTTTCATGCAAATCAACATATTATCGATTCAACGTTTTTTAATTTGAAAAATAATAAAAAAATGATGCAGCACCGAGTTGGTGATCATTCAGTTTTTAGCGCACAGTTTTTTAACCATTCGATTTTTGAGCGTGCTTTGATATTGTGCAAAAGCATCTGAAGCTTAAAATCAGCAAGCACCAAATGAATGCAAAAAATTAACAGTATGGGAGGATTAAACAAATCATCACAGGCTTAAAAAAAAATCGGACATCAATTGATGTCCGATTTTTTAAAACCTGAATCTTATTTACGTTCAAAAACTCAACTGATTATTCACCATTAGACCTCACAACGAAGACTGCACCCCTACCTGGCCTGTGTGGTAACAAATCATCTTTGCCGTCGCCATCAAAATCAAACGTTAACACTTTATCGGCAAGGCTCAGTAAGTCATACCCACCTATACCTTTAATGCCGTTGCTGGTGTTTCCGAGTACGCCGTACAAAGTGCTAAAGGAGCCGTTGCCATTTGATTTAACAGCGAAAGCGGCACCTTTGCCAATTCGATAAATAAACAGGTCATCGTTCTTGTCACCGTTGAAGTCAAAAGGAAGTATTGCATCATTTACATCCAGCAAGTCATAGCCTCCTATACCATTCGCGCCTGCACTTCCATCATCACCGACGGCGTAGACAGTTGCAAAACTTCCATCACCTATAGAGCGAGCAACAAAAATAGCACCGCGGCCCGGGCGATATAGAACAATGTCATCAAGATTGTCGCCATTGAAATCAAAGGTTAATACCTTGTCTGATCCACTTAATAAATCGTAACCCGCTATACCATTGGGAGCTGCCGCACCATTGTCACCTACAGCGTAGACAGCCGTGAAGCTCGCATCGCCGTTAGAGCGCAAAACAAATACAGTTCCGGTGCCCGGTCTATATATCAGTAAATCGTCACGATTATCAGCGTTAAAATCGAAGACCAGAACTTTGTCAGCTGTGCTGAGTAGATCATAGCCACCTATACCATTGGGAGCAGCTGAACCATTGTCACCAACAGCGTAGGTTGTCGTAAAACTGCCATCGCCATTTGAACGCGCAAGAAATGCCGCACCCCTTCCGGCTCTGTAAAGCAACAAATCATCCAGTCCATCACCGTTGTAGTCCAGTGGTAATACATTGTCTGCAGTACTGAGCAGGTCATACCCCGCTATGCCATTAGGTGCTGCTGAACCGTTATCACCCACTGCATAAGATGTGGTAAAGCTACCATTACCTTCTGATTTGATGACATAAGCAGCACCTCTTCCGGGGCGGTAAATGAAAAGATCATCTTTCTTATCGCCATTAAAATCGAAAGGGAATGCACGATCATCGCCACTCAAAAAGTCAAATCCACCTATACCATTAGGTGCAGCCCCACCATTGTCTCCGACAGCATGTACCGCAGTGAAACTTCCATTGCCCTCTGATCGCATAACGAAAGCAGCGCCTGTACCGGGACGATATGCAAATAAATCGTCACGTTTATCGCCATTAAAATCAAAGGAAAATAATTTGTCAGATGGGCTTAAAAGATCGTATGAGCCTATACCGTTAGGTGCGGCCGCTCCATTATCACCAACCGCATATACCGGGTTGAAGTAAGCGGCATTTGCACCGGCAGATGAATAATATGTTTGCGCCATTTTGATGTCAGTTGCACTTAGATTGCCTCCTCCATTCCAGCTGGGATTGCAGTAATTCATCACGGACGCCAGATCCCAAGCGCCAAACAGTACGTCACCGTTTGATCCTTGAGGGTCATCTGTGCAAATGGGTCTTGGTGTGTCGCCTCGGTTTTGTTCGTGAGCAAAACCTAATGCATGGCCAAATTCATGTATTGCGATAACTTCCGAACAATATTGAATGTTATTTTGGCAGCTGGGTGACCAATTTTGGTAGGTGAAATTTAATACCATGCCATCTATCACACCGTTCAAGTTTTTTCCCAATCCTTTAGTGTGAGGACCAGCATCTTGAATTCTTATGCGAATACCTGAAGAGCTGGCTTGACACTGCCCCCACCCGATAAATCGTAAATCTGAATTTGCTTCCCATGTTCTCGCAACCGCATTCTGAATCCAGCCTCGCTGATTGGCAGATGCAGCCGCTTCATTTTCCCAACAGACAGGTATTTGCCAATTAGTCCAAAGGCTGGAAGAAAGAGGGAATCCTTTCTCTTCTGCTTGTGCGAATGCCGAGCTTAATAGCACACAACCTGATGCTATTGATGCCGCAATTTTTTTCATGATCTATTGCTCCTGAATATAAATTAAAAAATGTAAATGCCTTGTATATTTACTTGAAAATCGCAGCGAAAATTTTTTTAACTAGATCCTCCTATTATTCAAAGAGAGTTTTGCACGAATCAAAATTAATCGTCATTCCTGCGAAGGCAGGAGCCGTCAGACCAGCGAAGCTAATCCAGCAGTTAAAAAATTTCAATGAAATCAAAGTCTGGATCCATGCCTTCGCAGGGATGTCGAAATGAAATTAAACAAAAATGGATTCGTGCAAAGGTCTCTCGAAATTGTTAATTAAATAAATTTGCTAATTTTTAATATGAAGTTGATTTCAATTAAAAACCTTTTTGATTATTATCAATTGCCTACATTAAAACAATAGTCAATAAATGATTGTCACGACAAAAGATTACTTTTAAACACAACTCAAGCTATAACCAACACACAGCCATTGCTTATTCGCATCAAAAATGTTACCAAACAGTTAAAATGTAATTTCAGCGCCAATTTTCTTTCATGACGACAAATGAAATCTTGCGAATTAATCTGGACAATTTAACTGTCCACCAAAATTGATTGATGAAATATTGAATATTTTTATTAGATAAATTAACTAATTGTTATTTTCTGTTTTTACGCCTACTTGCATAAATTATTTAACCTCGTCCCTACCCTGTTTCTTCAGATAATATTCAATTAGATATTGAAATGAGAATTTATTTCAAATTTAAGTAATTTAATTTCGGTTGTTAACTGAATCCGGGAATTACCACTTAATTAAATACTCAAGACCCAATGCCAGATTATTTACATCATTGCGGTTATATTGATTAATCCGGTATTCCGCAATTGCATAGAAATTATCGACTATCTCATAGCCCAATTGTGTTTCCCATACTGCAGGACTTGAAGGGTAGCCATCCGGTAAATCCTGATTGAATGTGTGATCAATAAATCCTGAAAGATAAAGCCGATTACTAATGTAGGGGAATGTCATTTTGTAAGAGTGTTCAATTTGCCAGACATGCCCAGGTTCTGAATCCCACTGATAAGCGTGAAAATTTATAGCCCAGCTTAAATGAACAGCGGAAAAGAATGCCTTCAGAAAGTCCGTATCGTTTAAACGCCAACGAAATCCCAGACGATGTCGATCGTTATCTTGCCCGGTACGCAAATTAAATTGGGCCGTTAATTCAAGTGGCGAATCGTCGGCTATTTGCCAGCGGATATTTTGTTCCGTGTAGTAAGCGGTAGTATCTTCCAATTCGCCAACACCGGGCTGATTGATAAAATTAGTCAAACTAAAATACGAAAAACGATTTGGCAGACTAGCCGCCAGGTTGATTGTTGCTACCGAATCTGCATCCACATCTGACAAATAGCCATACGCATTAAGGTCAATAAACCCCGCTGATGTATTTTTAGTGGCGGCTTGCGACTTTGAAAGCATCAAGAAAAAGATAATCGAGAGAAATGCGGCGATTTTGATAATTTGCATACTTATTCCTTATGAAAAACGGTATCGATTTTTACCCTGACTTTTCGCATCGTAAAGTGCAGCGTCGGCTCGTTTATACAGTGTATCTATATTCTCTGTGCTACTGGGAATGACACTGGCACAACCAGCACTAACTGACAGTTTCCCCAATGGAGAATAATCATGGGTAATATCGCGAACGCTGATTTTTTTGAAAAGTCGATCGAGAACTGTGCTTATATTTTCTCGTGGAGTATTAGGTAATAAGAGCGCAAATTCTTCTCCGCCCACTCTAGCCGCCAAGTCTTGCGGGCGCCCAATAACGGATTTTATAAGATGCGCAATTTCACGCAAAATCGAATCGCCTTCCAAGTGTCCGTAGTGATCGTTGTATTGTTTAAAATAATCTATATCGATAATAATCAGAGATAATGCTTGTTTCTCCCTCGCGCAATGACGCCACATTTGTGTCATCTCGGCATCAAAACGACGGCGATTGGCGATTCCCGTTAAGCCGTCCAGCATAGCAATATTGCGTAACACATCTGCTTGTAATTTGTGTCTTGTATGAGTCATTACTCTCGCTTTGGTAATCACAGGATTGATGGGTTTATGAATAAAATCCACCGCGCCGATTTCAAATCCTAGAACCTCATCGGTTTCGTTAAGCTGCCCGGTAATAAAAATAACTGGAATATGTTTTAAAGCTGGATCTGATTTTATTTCGCGACATACCTCGTGCCCTGTCATTCCATCCATTACTACATCCAACAGGATAATGTCGGGTAATACTTGTTTTGCCTTGGCAAGGCCAGCCTCACCATTGGTGGCCATAAAGACAGTAAATTCCGATTGAAATAAATCGTAAATTAAACGAACGTTCACTGCCTGGTCATCTACCACCAGTAATCGTGGCTTCTCACTCTTTGGTTCAAGCCACACATCTTCATCATCATTTCTTGTCATTATCATTGCCTTTCAGCAAAACTTTTTTGAGAGTTTTCAGTGTCTTCTGTGCCTCGGGAAAATCCAAGGACTCCACTTGCGCATAAAACATTTTAATATCAGAGTTAGCTTTATAGGCGGCTATCAACTGTTCTGCAATTGACATTGCACTCATGTTGTCCTCGGCTAAATATACATCCGCTTCATCCAATAGAGACCGCAATTGCTCGGGCGATAATTTGATTTCAGTGCTGGCTTTTTCAACATCAAAATCCAATTTTTCCAATGCCAATACACTTTGATCAGCCAAATTGCCAAATGCAGAAATGGTGGCTCCTGATAAGTCCAAACCTTCACGAGATTGCACTTCCAATTCGGCTGATGTATTGGCCAGGCGAATAGCGCCCAATGTTGCGGCTAGTCCTTTTATCGAATGGAACACAGAGGTCAATTCATTCTGATTTTTTGCATGAATTGCAGCTTCCAATTTTGTCATTAAACGCTTTACTTCGTTGCCGAAGCGATCGCGCATCCGCGAAGCTAATTCACGATGCCCACTAAAACGTGCCAGTATGGTTGCAACTGATTCGGTTAATTCGGCACTCGCTATTTGAGGTTCCAGTTTTTGTTCAGACACTAATGAAAACGAAGAGGCATTGCCATGCTTCAATCCAAGCTGATGTCTAATCAAGGGAACCAGTTTATTAATATCAAACGGTTTGCCAATGTGATCATTCATTCCCACCGCAAGGCAATCAAGACGATCGCTTTCACTGGCGTTAGCAGTCATCGCAATAATAGGCAGATTTGAAAATTGACCTTGAGCACGAATGCGCCTTGTAGCTTCAAGGCCGTCTATATCAGGCATTTGGACATCCATTAACACAAGATCAAAAGAATCTTCTTGCTGAATTACTTTTTCTACCGCTTCCAAACCGCAAGACGCAACGCTAACAACTACTCCGGCAAGCATTAGCAGTTCCGATGCCACCTGTTGGTTGAGTTCATTATCTTCAACTAGCAGAATCTTCACGTCTTTAAGAGGAGCATCGTCGGAATTTTCAGTGTTGGGTAATGATTTTGGTTGTCCACCCATTACAGATTCCACCAGCGATTCGTGGACTTTTGTAATAGTGACAGGTTTGATAATTAATTGATCAAAAGGCTTTTGTCCTGAGTGTTCCACTTCATTAATCAGTTCCCTTTCATAAGCAGTGATCATAATAATTTGAGGTAATCTATTGTAGTTTTTTCTAGAGCGAATTTTTTGACAAGCTTCGAAACCATTCATCAATGGCATATTCCAATCCATAAGTACTACATCAAAAGGGTCACCCGATTTATCTGAATCCTCGATTGCTTCGAGCGCGGCAGTTGCAGAATACACTTTAACAACACGCCATCCTTTATGCGTTAGTCCTTCTGATAAAAGATCAGCCAATAAGGGGCTATCATCGACAACTAGTACCTTGCGTTCAGTAATATTGTTGTATTGCGGATTGTCATTGGTTGAATGAGTGGTTGTGTAAGGTAATCTAAGATCAAACCAAAAACAGCTGCCCTTATTAAGCTGACTCTCCAGTTGCAAGTCACTTCCCATTAACTCCAACAACCGTTTACTGATTACTAATCCCAAGCCTGTTCCACCATAGCGGCGAGTAGTGGACGCTTCAGCTTGTGAAAAACTTTGGAACAGGTGAGCTTGTTGTTCTTCAGACATACCTATGCCTGTGTCTTCCACCCGAATACGGATAACAACACTGCTGTCTTCTTTTTCTTCTACTAATGACAAACGAATAATAACGTGACCCGCATCAGTAAATTTTAAGGCATTACCCGCAAGATTGATTAACACCTGCAAGATTCGCAACCTGTCTCCAACCACCAAATCGGGCAATCGCCAATCCCGATCAAACACAACTTCTACCGGTTTCCCTTTTAGATTTCCTGCAAGAATTACACCGAGTTCTGCCAGTAGACCTTCCAATTCAAACTCGGTGGGGTCAATCACCATTTTGTCAGCCGATATTTTTGAGAAATCCAAAATATCATTCAAAATTCCTAATAGTGATCTCGCAGCGGATTGAGCCTTAGTAAGATAATCTTGTTGCTGAGTACCCAGCGGGGTGCGTTTAAGCAAATCCAACATGCCTAACACGCCATTCATGGGTGTGCGAATTTCATGACTCATATTGGCTAAAAATTGAGACTTTGCGTTATTGGCTGCATCTGCTGCGTCTTTTGCATGCCTCAACTTTTCTTCTGCATTACGCTGAGCAGTTATATCAATATTAATGCCTATTACGCGTGTGGCATTGCCT
>CBFGPN010000161.1:0-8744 GCA_965650675.1 uncultured Cellvibrio sp. | reverse complement strand
GTTCGTCATGCATGGTTTTGCAGATGAACAAACCGAAAAAGAGCACGTGGTATTGACGCTGGGGGACATCACAGGTGACGAACCTTTGCTTGCGCGCATCCATTCGGAATGCTTAACGGGCGATGCACTTTTTAGCATGCGCTGTGATTGTGGGCCGCAGTTGCAAGCAGCTATGCACAAGATTGGTGTAGTGGGTCGCGGGGTGATTTTTTATTTGCGTCAGGAAGGGCGTGGCATTGGTTTATTAAATAAAATTCGTGCATATTCTTTACAGGATTGTGGTGCTGATACAGTCGAGGCAAATGAACAATTGGGCTTCGGGGCCGACATGCGTGACTATTCAATACTGAAACCTATGTTGCAGCATTTGCATATCAAATCGTTAAAATTACTGACCAATAATCCGCGTAAAGTAAAAGCATTGCAGGATATGGGCATTCAAATTACCGAACGCATTCCACACCAAACCGGACGCAATCCACACAATGCAAAATATTTGGAAACCAAAAAAGGAAAATTGGGGCATTTGTTTTTGGATGAGGATTTTTAGTGTTTCAAGTTTAAAGGAGAAAAGCTATGCCGACGATATCAATGTTTTACGGATTAATTATCAGGATGTATTATTTTGATAATGATCAACATAATATGCCTCATATACATGTTGAATATAAGGAGTTTGCTGCTGTGATAGAAATTCCAACGGGAAGAGTGATAGTGGGAGAGTTGCCTACCAAGCAGCTTAGATTGGTGAGTGCATGGATTGAGATTCATGCCGATGAGCTGATGGCGGATTGGCAGTTGGCAATTAATGGTGAACCTGTATTCAAAATTGATCCTTTGCGCTAGAGGTGATTATGAACCCTAAAGTGATGAATGTTGAACCCCTTAATGATTTTAAATTAAGAGTTGTTTTTGTTAATGGTGATGCAAAAATATTTGATGTTAATCCTTATTTGGAAAAAGGTATTTTCACAGAGTTAAAAGACAAAAACTATTTTAAACAAGTAAAGGTGGTTGCTGGCGCCATTCAATGGCCAAATGAGCAAGACTTCAGTAACGATACTTTATACATTCGCGGGCAATCGCTCTAAATTAAAAGATTTTATTATGACAACAAAAATCGCAATCGCCGGCGCCGCCGGTCGCATGGGTAAAGCATTAATCACCGCGACTCATGCCAATTCCGAATCAATATTATCAGCTGCAACTGTTCGTCCTGGTAGCAGTTTAGTAGGGGTCGATATTGGTGAGTTTGGTGGCATCGGAAAAAATCAAATTGCTATGGCTGATGATTTGGCAAAAGTGATTTCACAATTGGATGTGTTGATTGATTTTAGTTCTCCCGCAGCCACTTTGCAACATGTAAAAATTTGTGCGGCACACAAAAAGCCCATAGTCGTCGGTACTACCGGTTTTAGTGATACCGAGAAAAAAGAATTACTTTCATATCAATCGCAAATTCCATTATTGCTGTCCGCCAATTTTTCTACCGGTGTGAATTTGTGTTTTAAATTATTGGATATTGCCGCGCGTGTGCTGGGTGATGAATACGATGTAGAGGTTTATGAAGCGCATCATCGTCACAAAGTAGATTCACCTTCAGGCACCGCTGTGCGAATGGGTGAAGTATTGGCGAATGCATTGGATCGTGATCTAAAACAGGTTGCAGTTTATGGTCGAGAAGGTCAAATTGGTGCACGTCCACGCGACACTATTGGCTTTGCGACAGTGCGTGGTGGCGATGTGGTTGGTGATCATACGGTGATGTTTATGGCGGATGGTGAGCGTGTTGAAATTACACACAAGGCATCCAGTCGATTGGCTTTTGCCAATGGCGCGGTACGGGCAGCCATTTGGTTGCAGCAACAACCGCCGGGGTTATTTGATATGCAGGATGTGCTGGGTTTGAGATAGGAATTTTTTGTTTCTACCCTTCATATCGTATACTGCGCGCACTGATTAACTGATAGATAAGAAATTTCCATGGATACTGAATCTTTATTGCGTGAAATTAAAAAAGGCGCCAAGTCATGGAACAGCTTTCGAAAGTTATTTCCTGCGGGTCAATTAACCCTTGACGGGATAGAACTGAGAAATATGCAATTGGATGATTATGATTTTTCAAAAATGTCCTTTCGCAATTCAAAAATCAGTGGGTGTAGTTTTAAAGGCACTGATTTTATTTCGTCAAATTTTGAACACTCCTGTTTGGTCAATAACGATTTCACCAATGCAAAACTGATTGCAACCCAGCTCAGTGATTCGGATTTAAGTGGATCAATTCTCTGTAATGCCAATCTTCTTACCGCTGTTACCCGCGGAGCCAAACTGGAAAATATCGATTTTCGCGGTCGTGATATCAGCGGTTTGATTTTGCGTGGGGTATCGCTTGCTGGCAGTAATCTTGAAGGTCAACAATTGGCAAGGGTTGATTTCAGTGGTTCAAATTTGCAAGGCGTAAATTTCAACAAGGCAGATCTATCCTATGCCTTATTTTCCGGTGCCAATCTGGTTGGTGTGACTTTTGATGGCGCTCAATTAGTGGGTGCTATTTTCAAAAATGCCAATTTAACGGGTTGTAATCTGGCGGGACAAAATTTAGCTCACGCGGATTTTTCGGAAGCCAATTTACTTGATGTTGATTTACGCGAAGCCAATCTCAATAAAACCAAGTTGATAGGTGCCGATCTAACGGGCAGTAAATTATGGAAAATATCGACTCAAGGTTGGGTATTGACCAGTGTGATGTGTAAATATGCTTACTGGGACAAATCGGGGAAAGAAAAAACCCATTACAGATCCCATGAGTTCGAACGCATTTTTGCAGAACTGATTACCATTGAATTACGTTATCCCTATCGTTTGGTTGATCATGAATTAGCGACTCTTCCTATCTTTATTGAGCATTTAACAGCAGTGCATTGGGGAATTATTTTACGCTTGCGTTCAATTGTGGATGTGGCTGGTGGTGCGTTGGTTCAATTTGTTGTGGAAGAAGTGGGGACACATAACCCGACTGAGCTAAAAGAACAATTACAAATGGAAGCCGAGCGTATTCAGTTGGCGCAGCTGGTGTTGCGTTCCAATACTGAATTGCATTTACAATTAAAAGAAAAAATTGCGGCAATACGTGAAGAATTTTGGCCGCGTTTGTTGGAGTTGGCTGCGGATCATGAAACTGGCCATGTTAGAAATCTGACAATTCTGTTTATGGATTTGAAAGGTTTTTCAAAATGGAAGCACGACGAGCTTTCAGAAAAATTATCCTTGTTTCGAGGTTTGCTCAAACCTATTTTGAAAAAATGGAATGCGGGCCATCCTAATATGGAAGGCGATTCATTGCGGGTTACCTTTAAAAATGCGACAGCGGGATTATCCTGTGCTTGCATGTTACGTAATGTATTAATGGCGGCAGGTTTTGAATTGCGAATTGGTGTTGATCTGGGAGAAGTGAATCTGGTTTATAACGAGGTAACGGACAGTCCCGACCTTGAGGGTGTAGCAGTGAATATGGCTGCAAGGCTTGAAGCCGCAGCAGATTCAGGTGATGTACTGGTCAGCCACAAAGTGCACCATTATGCGGAACGAAGTGGCCTTTTCAAATTTACTGCAAAACAAGTTTCGTTGAAAAAAGATATTGGTAACATGAATCAGGGCGCGGCTATTGATTGTTTTGCCGTGGAAATGCTTTAACAGAATCAATAGGAATTTGTACCTGATACGAATGTTTTTATTTGTAATCCCGATCGAAAATATTATTTGTTTGTGAATAATAGCTTGTCAATTTCCAACAATTCGAATAATCCACAGAGGAATAGAAATGATCAAGCGAAGTTTTATCTCACTGTTTTTGTTATTGGGTGCTGCAGGTGTAAACGCCGAGGTTTTCCAAATCAAGTCACCTGATCAACGTGTGCAAATGTCAATTACCAGTGACGCATCGGGTTTGCGTTATCAGGTATCACTTGATGATCAAACCATTATTACTGATTCTCCCTTGGGGTTAATTATCGATAACAAACAACTGGGTAATGCAGAGTTGCAACTGTTATCGAAAAAACAAAAAGCGGTTAAAGATAAATTTGACTTGATTGCAGGTCGAAGTAAAAAAATTGATGACCATTACCAATCTTTGGTTTTGCAATTTAGTAATAAAAATCAACCGAATCTGAATTTCAATTTATTGGTTCGTGTTTATGATCAAGGCGTGGCTTTTCGCTATCAATTACCTGTACAGGAAAATTTTTCAGCTTTCACTATTCAAAATGAATTGACGCGTTTTGATTTCGCAAAAGATTATCAATGTTTTGGATTGAATCTGGGTAAATTTGCCAACAGTCATGAAGGTGAATTTGATCCGATCAAGGCGTCTTCTATCAGGGAGCATCATCTTTACGATAATCCGCTGGTCTGTAAAACAGGGGTAGGGAAAACGACTTTTGCACTGGCAGAATCAGATGTAAAAAATTATCCCGGCAGTTGGTTTACCGGCAGGGGCGATGGCGGTTTGGGTGTGAGTATTTTGTTAACGCCGCGTTTTGATAATCGTGCCGATGGTTTGGAAAAAGCGGCTGTAAAAGCCAATCTCTCAACCGATTTTAATACACCCTGGCGTGTCATTATGTTAGGTGAGAATCCCGGTGATTTAACGGAGTCTTCGTTAATCGCTGTTTTGGGTGAACCAACAAAAATAAAAAATACCGATTGGATTAAACCTGGAAAAGTGGCATGGGACTGGTGGAATGACAATCAGGTTGTGTTGGATGATTCCAATCAAAAACCGGGGATGAATACTGCAACCTACAAAGCTTATATTGATTTTGCTTCAACACTTGGCCTTGAATATATTTTGATTGATGCTGGTTGGCACGAAGGTGCTGCCTGGACAAATTCACCCGGCTCCAATGTGATTAAACCTATTCCAGAAATGAACATGCCGGAAATTTTACATTACGCCAAACAAAAAAATGTGGGGGTATGGATTTGGTTGCAATGGCAACAATTGGATTGGCAAATGGAAGAAGCACTGAAAACTTATGAGCAGTGGGGCATTAAAGGAATTAAAGTGGATTTTATGGATAGATCGGATCAACAAATGGTGGATTATTATCACAAGCTGCTCAGTATGACCGCGAAATATCACATCATGGTGGATTTACATGGTGCTTATCCACCGAATGGATTAGTCAGAACTTATCCGCATTATTTAACGCAAGAAGGTGTGCTGGGCGCTGAATATAATAAATGGAGTTCGCGTATTACCGCGACGCACAATGTGACTTTGCCTTTTACACGCATGATTCTTGGGCCGATTGATTACACACCCGGTGGTTTCCGTCACACAACACCGGAAGAGTTTCCTCAATTGCGTCGCAACACTTTACCTTATGTCAAAACAACACGAGGACAAGCATTGGCGATGTATGTGGTTTACGACAGCCCATTACAAATGCTGGCGGATTCGCCTATCACCTATAGCAAAACCAATGGCAAGTGGCCACAACCGCAAAGCGAATGGCAAGATGGATTGGAATTTATTAAAGATGTTCCCGTCACCTGGGATGAAACCCAAATTGTACAAGGTGATATCGGCGAATTTATTGTCTCTGCACGTCGTTCAGGAAAAGATTGGTATTTGGGCGCTATGACCAATGAATCTGCACGTGAATTAACAATTCCATTAAGTTTTTTGAGCAAAGGAAAATACAAGGCTGAAATCTGGCAGGATGGAAAAACTATTTCATCGGTGGAAAAAACAATAGGCCATTATACTGTTGTGGATAACCTGACATTAAGATTGGCTGCGTCGGGTGGAGCAGTGGTGGTGTTAAAAAAAGATTAATCCTGTGATAATAAAAAAGGCAGTCCTGTTCACACCGGGCTGCCTTTTTTATTGAATTTTTTCCGGATATTGGTAAGAAATAATTTTGGGTAAAACCTGTATGAATATTTTATTGTCACCAAACAACATGTTGTTTGGGATCTGCATGGCAATCATGTTATCGATGATGCTGTTGGCGATTCGCTTTGCACCCTGGAGATTGTTGTTAGCTGAACAAAAGCGACAACACTTTTTTTTCGCCACTACGATTGTGTTGGCGGTCATCTGGATGTTACAAATCAGAATAATGGGTGTATTGGCTTTTCATCCTTTATTGGTAACTGTGGTGACCATGATATTTGGCTGGTCTCTGGCATTGGTGATAGGGTTACTGGCTTTGCTTATTCTGAAAGTTATTCAGTTTAGTGATGGTGCAGCATCACAGACTTTTGACTTTGCATTTTTACAACTTAACTTTGCAAGTTTACCGGTAGATTTTTGTTTGTCTGTCTTGGTGCCTGTATCCTGGGCATTATTGGTAATTGGTTTGGTTAATCGCTGGAAATTCAAAAATCCGTTTACCTACATTTGGGGAGTCGGTTTTTTTGGTGCAATGCTCAGTTGCCTGCTAACGGGGCTTGCCGCGATACTGCTATTTTCGGTGTCAGAAAGTGACATTGAATTAAACTCGGTGATGGACAATTTCATTATTTTTTTTGTAATGACTTTTCCGGAAGGTTTTATCAATGGCTCGATTGCCACCATGTTTACTGTCTTTTATCCTGAATTGATGAAAACCTATCGTGATGATTGGTTTTTGAAAGATTAACCTAAAAGTCCAATCATAAAAATCCCGCGATCAAAATCTCAAAAGGTGAACTAATTACGGTGATTTTTCCCTTTCGCGAATATGATGATAGTTGGTTTCAGTGGCAGATGTCTCAACAGAAGAGCGTAGAAGCTTTTCATAGTTCTTCGAAAAAGTGCCTTCGCTGGCAGTACCCACCTAAAGCGTAAAAAATAAAACACCAATTAAGCTAACAATAATAAATAAACAGTAATAAATAAAAGTACCAAACGATAGACGTCAATCGTCAAAAAAAAACAGACGAGAAAAATTACAACAATAAAAATAATGGGTTCATTTAACTTTACTTCGGAGACTGACATGAAAAACAAGCTGATTATAAAAAGCTTTTCGTTAATGCTGTTGATGTTTTTAAATTGCCTTGCCAATGCACAAACCTTGACTTTGAATAATGACATTCAACGGGTTTCTACGTTAACCAATACTACAGCGACCTTGACAGGTACTGCTGAATTGCACGTCACGGGTACAGGTGATCCACTTGCAAACAGTATTATTAATTTGAATTCGCCTGATGCCTGGTTTTTTATGGATAACATAATGCCCTCGCAACTGGTTTCCACGTTTCTCAGTCGAGTACGTGTCAATAACGTTTCTGCAATTCTCGATCAAAATGTGCGGGTCGTACAGTATGGACAAGGTGCAGTAGTGATTCCTCATGCATCGGATTTTGCACCCTTGCAAGTGTTCGTTAATAACAATTTCAGTGGTAATTCGACTTATTTGAATCAGTACACTGCATACAATTCCGCTAGCCTTGGGCAATTCAGTGCAGCCATCAGTTCATTTAAATTAAAACGCGGTTACATGGCGACTTTTGCGCAAAATGAAGACGGTACCGGAATCAGTAAAGTGTATATCGCACAGGATGGCGATTTGAATGTCGGTGTATTAAGCGGTGGTTTAAACGATAGTGTTAAGTTTGTACGCGTTTTCCCCTGGCGTTGGACAACTAAAAAAGGTCTTTCGGGTGACCCGGGTGCCAATCTGAAAAACCAATGGGATTACAACTGGAATATCAGTAAAAATTCTTCTCTCGATAAGGAATACGTTGCGATTCGCCAGACACGTTGGTGGCCAGGTTTGAATCAGGATTGGAAAGCGCGTGGCATTAATCATTTGCTTGGATATAACGAGCCGGATTCCAGCAGTCAGGCCAATATTTTAGTGGGCGATGCAGTATGGTCCTGGCCGGATTTGCTCGGTACAGGTTTGCGCGTTGGATCTCCGGCTGTAACAGATGGCGGTTTGAATTGGTTGTACAGTTTTATGAATCAAGCTGCTGCTGAAAGTAAACGTGTGGATTTTGTTGCGGTACATTATTACCGTTGTTATGGAAATGCTGCTGATCCAACCGGTGCTGCCAATCAGTTTTATAATTTTTTAAAAAGTATTTACGACACCACCAAAAAACCTCTGTGGATTACCGAATGGAATAATGGCGCTAATTGGACCAGTTGTGCTGATCCTACTGCTGCACAACAGCAAGCAACTGTTGCGGCTATGTTGAATATGCTGGACTCAACTCCTTTTGTCGAACGTTACGCTTTTTATAATTGGGTGGAGGATTCGCGTCGCATTTCATGGGATGACGGCTCGTTAACTTCAGCAGGTATCACTTATCGCGATAAAGTTTCTCCTTTGTCATATGTGCAGGAAATTCCTGTTGCAACAACCAATGCCCAGGCTACATTTTTGTTTAATGGTGATGCATTGGATTCTTCCGGGAATGGTCATCATGCAATGCAAATCGGTGCGCGACATTTTGTTAGTGGGCCTATTGGCCAGGCCATTAATCTGGATGGTGCGAATGATTATTTACAATTATCACCACACCTGGCTTCCAGTAGTGATTTTACGTTTGCGGCCTGGGTTTATTGGAATGGTGGTGCGATTTGGCAGCGTATTTTTGATCTGGGTGATGGCACTGCCAAATATATGTTCCTGACACCAGGTTCATACAGTAATACGTTGCGATTTGCGATTAAAAATGGCGGCGCTGAACAAATTATTAATCACACGGCGGCATTACCTGTTAATAGCTGGACACATGTT
>CBFGPN010000160.1:0-8934 GCA_965650675.1 uncultured Cellvibrio sp. | reverse complement strand
TTCCAGGGTGCATCAATTTTAAAACCATAATGTTCGGCGAGTGATGACAACATATGAAAATAATAGACATTGCGTTTATCCCAGCCGCGAATGGCGCCCTCGGCCAAACTTAAACTTTCATCCTGAATCACTTTATCTTCATCAAAAAATTGATGAACGCCTAAACCATCACAAGTAGGGCAAGCGCCCGCCGGATTATTAAATGAAAATAAACGCGGTTCCAATTCTGTCAAACTGTAATCACAAATCGGGCAAGCATGACGTGCGGAAAACAATCTGTCTTCGCCGTCACCATCCATATAACTAATACCCGCCAATCCTTCACCTAAACGCAAAGCGGTTTCAAAGGATTCTGCCAAACGTAATTTCAAATCGTCGCGCACTTTGAAGCGATCAATCACCACATCAATACTGTGTTTTTTCTTTTTGTCGAGTTTGGGTGTGTCATCTAAATCACACAATGTGCCATCGACACGCACACGAATAAATCCATCGCGTTTTAATTGATCAAACACATGTTGATGTTCGCCTTTACGGTCGCGCACCACCGGTGCAATCAGCATTAACTTGGTGTCTTTAGGCAAAGCTAAAACGGTATCCACCATTTCGCTGATAGTTTGTGCAGCCAACGGCAAATCATGTGTAGGGCAGCGGGGTTCGCCCACACGTGCATAAAGTAAACGCAGGTAATCATAAATTTCGGTAATGGTGCCGACAGTTGAACGCGGGTTGTGTGAAGTGGATTTTTGTTCGATAGAAATGGCGGGGCTTAATCCTTCAACATGATCGACATCGGGTTTTTCCATCATGGATAAAAACTGGCGTGCATAAGTGGACAGGGATTCCACATAGCGTCTTTGACCTTCTGCATAGAGAGTGTCAAACGCAAGGGAGGATTTGCCTGAACCCGATGGCCCGGTAATCACGACTAACTTGTCGCGTGGAATATCCAGATCAACATTTTTCAAATTGTGTGTACGTGCACCGCGAACCAGAATGGTATCCATCAATTTCTCTCATCTGCTGAAAATCAAATGCCTGAAGCAAAACAGGCGGATTATATACGTGATACTCATGACAAGGGATGTCAGTAATTCAGGAACAAAGATTCTTTACAGCATGATGATTGGCGGGCAGCAGATTTATGGTCAACACTTTTGGCTGATGACTTATGTGGGCAATGCCGTGGAAAACCTGAAATTGTCAGAATTGATGAGTGCACTCAGTTATGCCCTGGATATTACCGAAGGGCAGCCTGAGGGCCATTGCATTCGCTGTTGCTGGATTGGCATGAATATCGGCCAAAAAATCGGTTTGCCGTCAGAGCAACTGTGGCAACTCTATTACGTGTTGCTGCTCAAGGATTTGGGCTGTAGCAGCAATGCCTCGCGTATTTGCGAACTTTATTTGACGGACGACCTGACATTCAAACGTGATTTCAAATGGGTAGATGGCAGTTTGCCGCAAGTATTGCGATTTGTTTTGCGCCATACAGGAACGGCGGCGGGTATGGTGTCCCGCTTTAAAGCACTTGCGGATATTTTTGCGCACGGCGATGAAATTGCGCAGGAATTAATTCAGACACGTTGCACCCGTGGTGCGGATATCGCGCGGCGTTTACGTTTTGATGAACCGGTCGCATCAGGTATTCATTCGCTGGATGAACATTTCGATGGCCATGGCCGACCTGAAGGTTTGGCGGGTGATGCCATTCCTATTTATTCGCGTATTGCATTACTCGCACAAGTGATCGATATTATGAATTCATCAGGTGATGTCAGCAGTGTTATTGATGAAATTAATTCCCGCAAAGGTAGCTGGTTTGATCCTGAGTTGGTTGATGCATTTTCTGCATTGGCGAAAGAAGAAAAATTTTGGCAAATATTAAATTCTGCTGATATTGATAAAACCATTTTGGCACTTGAACCCGGTGAGTTTTATAAATCACTGGACGAAGATTTTTTTGATGACATTGCAGAAGCTTTTGGTCAGGTAATCGATGTCAAAAGTCCTTACACAGCAGGCCACAGCGCACGTGTTGGTCTTTACACCATGCTGCTGGCAGAAGATTTGGGAATTGCCGAACATCGTCGTCGCTGGCTAAAACGCGGCGCACTTTTGCATGATGTCGGCAAGCTGGGTGTGAGTAACAGCATTTTGGATAAACCCGGTAGATTAACCGATGCAGAATTTGAAGCAGTCAAAATGCACGCCGTTTATACCGGAAAAATTTTAGGCCGTATCAAGCCCTTTGATGAACTGGCAAAAGTGTCCAGCGCACATCACGAACGTTTGGATGGAAAAGGTTATCCACTGGGTTTGACCGCACAGGATATTGTGTTGGAAACCCGCATCATCACCACCGCTGATATTTTTGACGCCATCACCGCCGAGCGCCCTTACCGCGCCGCCATGTCGATAGAAAAAACCCTTTCAATCATGCAAGAATCCGTCGGCACCGCAATTGACGTTGATTGTTTTACCAGTTTGAAAAAACTAATTGAGCGCCATCCGGAATTTTTTCCGAATTAAAGAGTGATTTTTTCACAGCGATGAATGTGAGAAGTGCGGTAATGTTTTTTTAAAATACATCGCAAGAGTCACGACATCGACAGACAAAGGAGTTGGATATGCGCAAATTTCTATTGATATTTATTTTCTCGGTTTTTGCTTCCAGTGTATTGGCGACAGGCACCTGGCAATCTTGTAACGGCGTTGGGCCTGTTGGAGGTGTAGCGTCGGTCTGTCAGGACTTGGTTAAACAGGCCGGTGAGAGTTACGAATTTAGCCATATAGAAAGCCAGGACGAAGTAACAGCTGCTTGTTATGCGAAATACAAAGATAGTAGCGGCTCGCCGGATTTGGTTGGTAGTGCGTGCAAGACTAGTGATGGGAATGCTTCTGCCATTAGTTCAGATTCAAACACTGACCAAGATATGATTAATAACTTGGTTAATGAACGACGTGATAAAAATAAAAGTGAGAATGGTGATGCTACCTTTGCACAAGGCAGGGATGGCGATGGAAACCTTACTCCCGTTAGGGAAAGTATTCCTGGGGAGACTCGGGACAAAGATGTCCACGCGGAACCGCAAGTTCTAAGTGATTTAGAGGGGAAACCTAAACCCCATACTGTAGCTGTTGATCAAGTACCTTGTTCCGGCTGTACTAATGTACTAATGGAAAAAGGTGTAGACAAAGTAGTTGTTCCATCGAAAGCTAGTAATCCGAAAGGTTCTCCTAAAACCGCCGCGAAATCAGCTGCTGAAAAAGGAACGAAGGTTACTCCCCGCGAGATTAAGTTAGACGAAAAATCTAAAAAATAAAATGGGCTGGAGAAAAAGTGAATAAATTGGTGTTTAATCTAGATATCGGAGCTCTTCTAAATTATAGAATAGGGGCTACAATTCCTGCTGAGTTCCATAATGAGAATTATCTTCAGCTAGATAGAGGCTTTTCGATAAATGTTTATAATAATTACATTTCTTCTATATTAGTTTGTTTTAGGAATGGTTATAGAGAATTTAAAGAATTTGATGGTGCTGTTGTTGTAAATGGACAAGAGTACATTTTAAGTTGTAATTCCTCTTTTAATGATATCCTTAAGATTTTCGGACACCCAACAGAATCTTGGGATGATGGAGTTGAGCAATGTGCAGCGTTCAAAAAAGACGATAAGGAAATAGAAATAATTTGGCATGTTGACGGAATTCGAACTCTTGATTATATATCAATAGAATTAGCTTAATATGTGTCGAATCTCCAGTGCTTCTGCCCGTAATTTTAAATCCAATTTTCCAGCGTCAAATCAGTAATGCGTTGGAATTCTTTGATGTTGTTGGTTACAAGAACAGCTTCAATACTTCTGGCGTGAGCGGCGATTAATAAATCATTACTGCCAATCAGTAATCCTTGTTTTTTCAACTGGGATCGAATAAATCCATAATGCCGTGCGGCATCCTCATCCCAGGGATCAATCAGAATTTTTTGAGTGAATAAATCCAGTTGATTAAATCGTTCTTCCCGCAGATGAGGTTCGCCATTTTCAATTCCATAACAGAGTTCAGCGTAAGTGACAGAGGAAATACACAAACTTTTGATGGCTTTGAATTTTCGTTTTAACTGATCGGAACGGTTTCGCAAAACATAAATGCAGGTGTTGGTATCCAGCATGTACATTTAAAAATCCCTTTCCTGAATTTCTTGCTGATCACGACTGGCAAGAAATTTGTCATCGAACGCACTCTCTTGTGTAAAAAAATCATCCCAACTGGTCGTTTTGGAAGAGATGATGACTTGATCTCCCTGTTTCCGGATAAACACTTCGTCACAGTCAAAGCGTAACTCTTTGGGTAGCCGAACTGCTTGGCTGCGACCATTCATAAAAACTTTTGCGATGTGATCCATAGAGCCTCCGCTGGCTTGGTATATACCAATAAGGATATATCACTTTAATTTTGAGTCAATTGTAAAAGCGCTTGCCAATTTTAAGCCTCGGGCATACTTTAAAGTTTGCCAAATTTTGCCAAACAAGGTTTCCCATGAGCACTATGAACATTTCCTTGCCAGAATCGCTGAAAGCATTTGTTGATGAGCAGGTTAGCCAGCGCGGTTATGGCACTAGCAGTGAATATCTGCGGGAGTTAATTCGAAAGGATCAGGATAGACAGGCCTTGCGCAGCTTGTTGATGGATGGGTTACATTCCAATCCGACACAAGTGGCGGATGCCAGTTATTTTAATAGTTTGAGGGAGAAGGTAAGAAATAATCAGCGATGATACTTAAGCCAGTTATTCCGAGGTCTCTTGCCTCACAAGATGTTGAAGGCGCGCTGACGTACTATCTTACCGAAGCTACTGAACAAGTTGCTTTGGACTTTATTGATACCTTGGAAAAGTCTTACAGACATATTTCACAATACCCCAAGACCGGTTCACCGTTTTACGCTCATGAGCTTGATTTGCCAGGGCTTCGTTCTTGGTTGATGGATATTTTTCCGTATCAGTTGTTTTATCTGGAATCAGAAGAGTCTATTGATCTCATTCGCATCCTGCACGTTCACAGGGACATTCCTGTGTGGTTGGCAATTGATGAAAATCCAGAATAACTATTTACCCGGCCGATGCTAGAATCGCCACCTTAATAATTATGATTGGTAAGCTCGTGTCTATTTCTTCAAGTCAAACTCCCACTTTTGAACGTCGTGCCGTTGTCTCGTTGGCGGCTCTGTACAGCTTTCGCATGTTGGGTTTGTTTATGTTGTTGCCGGTTTTGTCTTTGTATGGAACCAGTTACCAACAGCAAACCCCTTTGTTGTTGGGTGTGGCACTGGGTGCCTATGGTTTTAGTCAGGCGTTATTGCAAATTCCTTTTGGGGTTTTATCAGATCGATTGGGGCGTCGGCCGTTAATTATTCTGGGATTGTTGTTGTTTGTTGGCGGCAGTGTGATTGCGGCTTTGGCGGATTCGGTTTATGGATTAATCCTCGGACGATTTTTACAAGGAGCAGGTGCAATTTCAGCGGTGGTAATGGCACTGCTGAGTGATCTCACCTCCGATGAAAATCGCACCAAAGCCATGGCGAGTATTGGCGCCTCCATGGGCTTGTCGTTTGTGGTGGCTATGAGTCTGGGGCCGATGCTGGCGGCTTGGGCGGGTGTGAGTGGAATCTTTTGGGTGACGGCGTTTTTGGGGATTATAGGGATAGCAATTTTCTGGTTTTGGGTACCGAAAGTTTCGGCATCTGCCCGTCCTAAACGCGATGCTTTGGCAGTGCCGCAATTGATCTGGCTTACGTTTAAACACAAAGAATTATTGCGTTTGAATGTAGGCATTTTTATATTGCATTTTGTGTTGATGGCGAATTTTGTTGCCTTGCCCCTGGTGTTACAAAATCACTGGTTTATTGCACGCGATCATCACGGATTTATTTACCTTCCCTTGCTGTTAATTGCGTTTGCGTTAGCGGTTCCGCAAATCATCATCGCTGAAAAAAAACGAAAAATTCGCAGCGTATTTTTATTCTCGATCGGATTGATTGCCTTGGCTGAATTGGGTTTGATGTTATTGCCCTCAGTGTGGATAGGCCTATTGGTGCTGTTTATTTTCTTTATTGGTTTTAATGTACTCGAAGCAACGCAACCTTCACTTGTCAGCAAAATTGCACCGGCAGGCTCCAAAGGTACAGCTACAGGAATTTATGCCACCTGTCAGGTGATGGGCGTATTTTTGGGTGGAGTGGTTGGTGGTTGGTTGGTGCAACATCAAGGGTTGGACAAAGTATTTTTGCTGGGCGGAATAGGTTGCTTTATCTGGCTATTAGTCGCCTGGAAAATGGAGCCGCCGCAATTTTTGGCGAGCGTGTTAATTCCCTTACCGGAAAATTATCAACCGGGTTTGGCCGGGCGTTTGGCAGATGTCAAAGGTGTGGCTGAAGTATTGATTGTTGATTCGGAACGAACTGCTTATCTCAAAGTGGATCAACAAATCGTAGACCGCAAAACCTTGGCGGCGATAGTGGATGCCGAATTGGGTCGGTGATGGCATTAACTATCAGCGACACACTGGTGTTATCAGAAGACGAGATTGAGTGCACTGCAATTTGTTCTCAGGGTGCTGGCGGGCAAAATGTCAACAAAGTGTCCTCTGCAATTCATTTGCGTTTTGATATTCAGTCTTCGAGTTTGCCCGATTTTTACAAACAGCGTTTGCTTGAGTTGCAAGACAAACGTGTCACCAAAGACGGCATCATTATCATAAAAGCACAACGCTTCAGAACCCAGGAAAAAAACCGCGAAGACGCTCTGTTGCGTCTGGTTGAATTGATCCGCAGTGCAACCGTGATCCAAAAAACGCGAAGGCCCACTGGTCCGAGCAAGGCCGCCAAAGCACGGCGTACCGACAGCAAAACCTTGCGTGGAAAAGTAAAATCCCTGCGCGGAAAGGTTGATATTTAGCAACTTGGCAAAAACTTTGAGTACCCCCGATTGTTGTTGATCCGCGACTTGGGGTAGAGTGGCGCCTCCGGCTTGCCGGGTAAATTAAGCCGCTTAAGATAAGTCGAGAAGGCGGATACACCATTAATCAAGAGAAGAGGAAATAGCTATGGCTCGCGGTGTTAATAAAGTGATTTTGATTGGTAATGTCGGGCAAGACCCGGAAGTAAAGTACATGCCTTCAGGCGGTGCCGTTACCAATATCAGTGTGGCCACCAGTGAAAGCTGGAAGGATAAAAACAGCGGTCAAATGCAAGAACGTACCGAGTGGCATCGTGTAGTGATGTTCAATCGTTTAGGCGAAATCGCCGGTGAATTTTTACGTAAAGGCAGCAAGGTTTATATCGAAGGATCTCTGCGTACTCGCAAATGGCAGGGGCAGGATGGTTCGGATCGTTACACCACGGAAATTGTTGCTGATCAAATGCAAATGCTGGATGGTCGCGGTGAAGGTGCAAATCAAGGCGGCTATGCCCCGCAAGATAATTACAATCAGGCGCCACAACAAAATAATTCCAATCATCAACGCCCCGCACCGCAAAATCAGGGCAGCTACGCCAACCAAACTCCTCCACCTTCTATGGATAGTTTTGATGATGATATTCCGTTTTAATTGAAAACCAAAAAGCCTCCGAGTGGAGGCTTTTTTATTTCTGCATCAATAATGTGAGACTCTTGCATGAATAAAAAATCCTCGTCATCTCCGCGCAGGCGGAGATCCGGCTTTTTGAAAATCTTCATTGGAGTATTCTTTCTCGTTTTTTCATTCGCTGTATTAGCGAAACCTTTTGAAAAAAAATTAGGAAAAGAAATTGTCGTATCAGATTCCTGGGGAGGACAGTCTTTCACTTTGAGTGCAGATAAAAAAGGCACTTTAACCATTCGACACAAAATATTCGGTTCGGGTGTTGCTGTTGTTTCTGAAAAAAATTATCCGGTAGAAAAGTTAAGTGAGAACAAAATTCGATTTTTTATTAAAACAGATAAAGTTACCAATGAATTTACTCTGTTATCCAATTCTTCCGATGAGATTAAGTTGTTGTTAAATGGTTATGAGCTTAAAATAGAATTGCAAAATTAATTATTGCTTTTGCGTTAAATTTTTCTTACCATGCCAAATATGAACACAACATACCCCTACCAATTAGATTTTCGAATACCCCTGACAAACTAAAACATTGTTTGTTGGGGACGTAGCTCAATGGTAGAGCAGCGGGTTTATACCCCGTGGCGCCAGATAAGCGGCAGGTTGTGGGTTCGAATCCCTCCGTCCCTACCAATTTCATTTCTGAATTAATTTTTATTGGATTTATCCAATAATTAATTTCGCCTGCATTTTTTTATTGCTGCTGGGATGGCACAAACTCCAATCGTTTGGCTTTCCAATAACGCTTTTTCCAGTAGGTGTCAGATAGACTGGAAATTTTTACACCGGCACGAGTGGATGCATGTAAAAACTGATCGTTTTCGAGATAAATTCCAACATGGTCGTAGCGACCCGTATGGAAAAAAACCAGATCTCCGGAAATTAATTGATCGCGTTTTACATCTTGTCCCAATTTATGTTGATCGCGCGTACTGCGTGGCAATTCAATTCCGAATTGATTACGGAAAGTCAGTAATACAAAACCGGAACAATCAACGCCGGTTTTACCGAGGCTGCCCATTCGATAACGGGTGCCTTTCCATTCCTGATGTTGTGCCAGCAATTTTTCCAAACGTTGTTCTGCGGGTGTTTTTTCTTCAGGAACAATGACAGGTTCAGCGGGAGGGGTTTCGATTACTTGAGGTTCAGGAATTGGCTGGGGAGTGTCGGCTGGTTTGAATGTGCTACAACCAGTGATATAAATCAGAGTTAATATCAGTGCGCAATATTTGTACATGACAACTCCTCGTTTTTGATCCCGTTTTTGAGTTGGCTTGATCCTAATCCATATTG
>CBFGPN010000159.1:0-9271 GCA_965650675.1 uncultured Cellvibrio sp. | reverse complement strand
TCGCAGTATTCCAATAGTGAAAAAGAACGGCAGATTATTCAGTCAATTAAAAAAACCGGGTATGGAAAAATCTGGAAGATTGAAACAGACAAGGCCATTGATGAAAACTTACTTGAACAGATGATTGAGGATTGTGAAGAATGGCAATGGACGAAATTTGCTTGCAAGACCTGAAGAATAAATGGCAATTATTGTTGCCTGCATCCATGCAGTCATCAGTCGATGCATGGAATTTTTTTGAGGCATTAACAGTTTCTTATTCTTCTATGAATCGTTTCTATCACAATCTGGAACATCTTTGTCATGTGTTTGATCTGTTGGCACAATCCAATATTCAGGATGAAGCTGTTTACTGGGCTGTTTTTTATCATGACTATGTTTATGTTGCGGGCAGCTCATCCAATGAAGAAAAAAGCGCAGATATTGCCATTAATCAAATGGTGTTAATGGAAGTGCCATTAATCACCATAGAAAGATGTGCGGAATTAATTTTGTTGACCAGAAATCATCGCTTGTCGATTGACGATCCATTGGCTGCAGCGTTTCTCGATGCGGATATGGCGATACTGGGTAGCAATTCATCGGAATACTCGAAATATATTGCCAATATCAGAAAGGAATATTCCAGTGTTCCGGAGTTTTTATATAAATCCGGTAGAAAAAAATTCCTGAAAACCTGTTTGGCTCAGCCTGTTATATTCAAATCGCAATGGTTTTACAATCGATTTGAGAAACAGGCGCGAGTGAATATGAACTGGGAATTGTCAGTAATATAGTTATTTCTTCAAACCTTTTCCGGTTGCTGCCCAATAAATACCGCCGTAGATGTGTTCAAGAAAAAGTGTGTCGGAATAACTGGCTGCGGTATGACCTAATGCAGTGTAAAAAGAGCGGCCACCGTCATATTCGTGATACCAGGCGACAGGGTGGAATTTACCCATGCCTTTTCCACTTTTGGCTCCCCATGAAACATTGGGATCAAAAGTTTTTTCATCAACTACCATAATGTAATTCAGGTCTTTGGTGTGCTCCGGGCCAAACTCATACCATTCGTCTGTCCATAAAAAACGATCCGGCATACGTTCCATGCCTGGAAATTTGCGGTTGGTAACTTGCAGTTCGGCGGTTTGAATTACCGGATGAATATAAAAACTCCTGCCGACCAGTTTGGTATACCACTGCCAACTGTATTCAGTATCCGAGGCGCTGTGAATGCCGACAAATCCTTTTCCTGATCGAATAAATTTTTCTATCGCTGCCTTTTGTTCAGAATTGAATAAATCGCCTGTTGTAGAAAGAAAAACGATTGCTTGAAATTTTTCCAGATTTTGATCATTAAACACCTGCGGATCTTCATGCCAATCCAGCGCGAAAAAATGCTTGTCTGCCAGCGACCGCATGGCAGCTACCCCTTCCAGTTGGGATTTATGATGGAAGCCTTGCGTAGCTGTAAATAATAAAATGTTAAATTGTTCAGCATGTGCAGCGAGTGATAGCAGCAAGCTGGAAATCAATATCAGAATAAATTTTATGCGGATAATCATATTGGCTCCCGTTATTTTATTGTGATGCTAAAACTTCTGCAGACTAACCCATGCCGGAATGAGTGTCGATCTATAATCGGTTAAACACTGAATCAAGTTTTGTAAGTCAGGTTCTACAGCATATGTAGCCAATGTTGTAGTTGATCTTTTTCGCTATCTGTTAATCCGCCTGTTGGTGGCATGGGCCGTGTTTTGTCAAAAAATATTTTGGTTTCAAGCAAATACTGTCCATTTTCTTTTCTCAGCCAATTAGCTTGGTTGAAAAGGCTGGTTGGATTTTTAGATATTTCTTCATGGCATTGACTGCATTTTTCCTTGAATATTGACATCACGCTTGCCGGTATTTCTATATGGGTGGTTTGCTGGTTGGATTTTTCGGCTCTTCTATAAGCGTCACCATTTGACATGCGTAAAATGGCGGAATTACGATCATCTACTATCCATAAACTACCATCTTTAGCCTGCGTTAATCCTACAGGGCTTCCTTCCGGGCGAAGGCCTGCTATAGCATGCCATTCAGAAATAATTTCCTGATGCTGTGAGACTTGTTGGGTGATATTTTCTTTTTTATTAAAACCACCCTTGGGTGTGAATTGATGTTCTGTATAGGTGCTTTTTTCGTCCAGTGGAGCGCGACGAAAAATAGCCCGTGCTTGTAGAATGGGACGGCCTTTGTCATCCAGTTCATATGCGACCAAACGATTTCCGGCAATTCTGAATCCATGCCAACTCATGATGAGTTTATTTTTTAATGCAGGGATTTTGTTGCCTTGGTAGTACAGCATATCCAGAGGTGCCACATGTGGTGGCAATAAAGTCCAGGGCGATTGATAGTTTGCATAAGAGCAGTTTTTATTATCCAGATTGATATTTGCGTTATAACACTCCGGCCACCCGTAAAATTTTCCATTTTCAATAATATTTAATTCTTCGTAGGGTTCATCTGCATCGGGTAAATCAATACTGTTTTCTGCCTGGATGATAGTTCCGCTTGAATGCACAGCCAAAGCCATGGAATTTCGCAAGCCGGATGCAATCATAGAAAATTCTTTTGAATATTGATGTGTGTCGCGATGATAAACATATCGACGAATGCTGGCCTCTTCACCATTGATGCAGGAAACGGATTTGTTTTCACATCTGTCGCTGCTGCTACCTATGTTGATTAATAAATCCCCATTTAAATCAAATGTGAAATTTTTTAATGGATGTAAATAAGTTGGTGTAAATGGTAAATCACTAATTATCACTTCGAGTTGCTGAATAGCATTATTTTCCCATGAGAAACGACTAATTTTATTTGCCTCACCAAAATAGATTTTATTATCAGGGCCAATAAGAATTTTGTGTGGAAGGTTAAGTTTATTCAATAGAGTTTTGATTTGGAGTGAGTTGCTGGAATAATCAACTAACAAAAGTGATCCTTGATCGGGTGTCCAACTGCCTGCATCAATCAGTAATAGTTGATTTGCGTTTACTTCAATCAAAGAGCGTGGTTTTTTAAAAGGTGTAGTTTTATCTTTTTGTGCAACCAAACCTACACAGATATTTTCCGGTGTTATCAGGGGTAATTGTGGGAAACCATCGCAGAGAGTTGGCAGGCTACGATAAGGTTCTGCCAGTAGTGTGCAAAAGCTGGAGAGAATACTGATAAGAATAATTGTCGCAGTTATCTTCATGCGCGTTCCTGTTAATAAAGACTAAATGCATGGATGTTGAATCAAATGCCTTGTTATGGAGATTCGTTATAAATTCATTTTCTATTTATTAATTTAATGACTATTGATAATACCATAATGATGCTGAAATTAGTTTGAACAGCTAGTAAGCTCGGTGTTCCATAAGTATTAAAAGGAAATGTTTTATGAACGCCAAATTATTTTTGTTGTGTTTGGTTTTTGTTGGTCATGTTTATGCCCAGTCCTCCAGTAGTAGTTCCTCTTCTGTTTCTTCTGTCAGTATTTCATCCAGTTCAAGTTCATCGTCTTTTGCTATTAAAGATAATGGCGATTATAAGGTAGGCAATAAAATCCGGTTTCCGGTTGAGATAAACGGAAATGTTCTTGATGAATCGTTGAATCCGGGTGAAAGCGTAACTGTCCCAACAACTTCTATTCTACGAATTCTTGATGTTACTAAAGATCGAATGATAGTGAAGGTCACTGAAGGCTCGCGACTCCGCTATATCAATCCATTGCAATGGCAACAAAATCTTGCAACTGACCGTGGTTTAAAATCGGCAGGATCAGATGAGCAGAATTTAAAAGATAAGGCTATACAAATCGATGCAAAAACTGTTGTGCTGTTGGCACCGAGCCGTAATGGATGGACCTATGGTGGTTTGGCTGTTCCCTACAAATATCATCCGAAAGGTTCCAAGTCATTCACCGGAGCGGCAACATTAGCGCCTTATATGGGATATAGATTTGATCGATATGGCAGTGCGTTTGGTATGAAAATAATAGGATTTGCCGGTATATCCCAAGTAGATGTTATACAAAATGTGGACGGTGAAGAGGTTAGTCAATCATTGTCAGCATTTAGTTATGGCGGTGGTGTTTTGGGGGAAATAAATAAATCAGTACAGGCAGGTATTGTGATTGGTAAAGACAGAGTTAGCGATAGTGCTAATTATACTGATAATGGAGAAACCTGGATCTCACTTGCAATAGCATTTCCTTTTTCCAATTAACAGAAGGATTTTTATATGAGCGATTATATTGTAATTGCCAATTTATTGAACTTGCGTTCAAAACCGCAAGTCTCGGAGAAAACAAAAATTGCTGTTTTATCTCACGGAACCCTGGTCAAGAAAATTTCAGAGTTTCAGGATGATCCCGTGTGGTGGTTGGTGTCTGTTGTGCTGGATGCAAATGAAATTCAGGGATATGTGAGTAGTCAATACTTGCAAGCCAAAGAAAATTTTATTCCTGTTGCTCCAATTACCACTATTTCCGAAGTGCATCTGCAGTCAAAAGAACCTGTGATTCGTGCCAGCGAAGGCAGGCGAGCTTTTGCGTTAAATGAAAGGCAGCAGCCTTACAGATTATCCAACCAATCAGCACAAAGAAAAACGGAAATTGGCAAGATTGTGGCCTGGTTGGATGTGGAAAACAGTGCGCGTTATGATCCGACTTCAACTGCCACCTTCTGTAATATCTATGCGTATGATTATGCTTATCTCAATAAAGTTTACATACCGCGAGTCTGGTGGATGCAAAATGCGCTTGTACAATTATCCAAAGGACAACCGGTTTCTGTGTCTTATGGCAATACAGTTCATGAATTGAATGCAAATAGTTTGCATGATTGGTTTAAGGAATTTGGATCTACTTTTGGATGGAGTCGTACTTTTTCATTGGATCAATTGCAGGATGCAGCCAACAATGGAAATGTGTGCATCATCTGCGCCAAACGAAAAGATTTAAATCGTTCAGGGCATATATGTGCGGTTGTACCTGAAACGGAAGAATTTTTCGCGAAAAGAAAAAATAATCAGGTAACAATTCCCCTGCAATCCAGTGCAGGAAGAAATAACGTCAGATACAGTGCTGCAAAAAATTGGTGGACTGGAAATGAATTTGCAGAGTTTGCTTTTTGGATTCATGATTGAATCGACTCTTCCCTCACAGAGAGGGAAGAGTCAATACTTAACTGCACAACTTCAGATCAGGCCGCAATTTCTTCCTGAATCGCCTTTTTTGCATCCAGCAAACTTTCATCTTTTTTCTGTGACATGCTCAAACCTTCTGCGTAGATAAAATGTAAATCTTTCAGGCCAATAAAATTCAGGAAAGATTTCAGAAATCCAGTTTGGGAATCTGATGGTAAATCTTTATGTATGCCGCCACGAGTAGTCACTATGTACACAGGTTTGTTGTCCAGTAAACCAACGGGGCCGGTTTCGGTGTATTTGAAGGTTACACCGACGCGTGCCAGGTGATCGAAATAAGATTTCAATTGGGATGGAATGCTGAAGTTGTACATGGGCGCACCAATCACTATTGCATCTGCTTGTTGAATTTCATTAATTAAAATATCTGAATATTCCACAATGGCTTGTTGTTCTGTCGAGCGTTTGTCTGCTGGCGTGAAAAAAGCGGAGACACGAGTGGAATCCAGGTGGGGGATTACATCTTGAGTCAAATCGCGTTTGACGACTTTACCATCAACATTTTTCGCCAACCATTGCTGAACCAATTGCTGATTCAATTGACTGGATTGGCCGTTGTCACCGAACACACTGGAATTTATTTGCAATAAAGTTTTCATGGGGTCACCTGTTTGAAGTAGAAAATTTGTTAACTGACGTGAGCCATTAAATGCTTGAAGGGTGACGGGATAAAGAGTGAAATTTAGTGATGATTGATCGAAAATTTGGATGCAGTACTTCAGCCAAAGCAGATCCACAGATTTTGAGCGGCTTGAATAAACGAGGAAATGTCCCAAAATCTGTGATCTTTCTGTGTTTTATCCTGTCCCAAGCCATTAGAATGCGCCTGTAAAAACTGTTAGATCTCTGAGGAATCCATATTGAAATCCGTTCAACCCAAAGCTTCAGCCAGCCGTAAACCTTTATCGCAGCCAGCCAACAATTTGCTGATACGCCTGCTTAAGGAAGGGGTGATTATTGCCTTGGTTGCTGTTTGTCTCTATTTGATGATTGCCATGCTGACCTACGACCCGCTGGATCCGGGTTGGTCCCGTACCGGTGAAGAGGGGCGGGCTGTACAAAATGCGGGAGGGAGCTTTGGTGCATGGCTGGCTGATGTGTTTTTTATCCTTTTTGGCTACATGGCTTATTTGTTTCCGGTGATGATTGCTTATCGTGCCTGGTTGGTGATCAGGGATCGTACCAACCCTGATCCTGTGGATTGGTTTTTGGTTGGTTTGCGTTCAGCCGGGTTTGTTATGGTCATGCTTGCGGGCACAGCCATAGCCTCAATTCATTACAGTGATGGTGAAACTGTGTTGAGTTATTCCAACGGTGGTTTGTTGGGAGCGACTTTGGCAGACATGATAGTCAATGCATTCAGTTACAAAGGGGGAACCCTGATTTTGTTGGCAACTTTTTTGGTGGGCATGACGGTTTTTACTGATCTTTCCTGGTTTGATCTGATGGAAAAAATCGGCCGTTTCAGTTTTGTACTGGTAACACGAGTACAGGAGAAGTGGCAGGTTTACCAACGTCAACGCAACGAGAAACAAATTGCAGAAAAAGCACAGGAACAGCGCCGTGAAATTGTTCAGCAGCATGTAAAACAAGAAGCCAAACGTGTTGCGCCAGTCATCATTGAAGAACCACCAAAGAAAAAACCGGTACCCAGCCCGCGAATTGAAAAAGAAAAACAAGCATCACTTTTTGATGCACTTGAACCTGCAATTGGTAAATTACCTCCGCTCAGTTTATTGGATCCCGCTGACAAGCGCAGTGATAAAGGTTATTCAAAAGAATCACTGGAAGCCATGTCCAAATTGTTGGAACTGAAATTAAAAGATTTCGGAATCGATATTGAAGTCGTGTCGGTTCAACCTGGCCCTGTCGTTACACGTTTTGAAATTCAACCGGCACCGGGAATTAAAGCCAGTCGTATTTCCGGCCTTGCAAAAGATTTGGCGCGTTCACTTGCTGTTGTTTCGGTGCGTGTAGTGGAAGTGATTCCCGGTAAATCGGTTATGGGAATTGAAATTCCCAATGCTCATCGCGAAATGGTGCGCTTGTCAGAAGTGTTGATGTCGGATGTTTACGACAATTCCAAATCGGCACTGACATTAGCATTAGGTCACGATATTTCCGGTGAACCGATTGTGGCTGATCTTGCAAAAATGCCGCACTTGTTAGTTGCTGGTACAACCGGTTCCGGTAAATCAGTCGGTGTGAATTCCATGCTGCTGAGTTTGCTTTATAAATCTACACCAAAAGATGTGCGTTTGATTTTGGTTGATCCCAAAATGTTGGAGCTTTCTGTTTACGATGGTATTCCGCATTTGCTCACACCGGTGATCACCGACATGAAAGATGCCGCCAATGGTTTGCGTTGGTGTGTAGGTGAAATGGAACGCCGTTATAAATTAATGGCTGCTTTGGGCGTAAGAAATTTGGCAGGCTTTAACCGTAAATTGGAAGATGCAATTAAAGCAGGCACGCCGATTGTTGATCCTCTTTTTAAACCGGAAGACAATTTTGAAGCTGGGGCGGAAGTTGCCACCGCTCCCGATTTGGAAATATTGCCAGCGATTGTCGTTGTTATCGACGAGTTTGCTGACATGATGATGATTGTCGATAAGAAAAAAGTGGAACAATTAATTTCGCGTATCGCACAAAAAGCACGTGCGGCGGGTATTCATTTAATTCTTGCAACACAACGCCCATCAGTTGACGTCATCACCGGTTTGATTAAAGCCAACGTGCCAACCCGAATTGCCTTTCAGGTTTCGTCGAAAATAGATTCGCGAACTATTTTGGATCAAGGCGGCGCTGAACAATTGTTAGGTCACGGCGACATGTTATTTTTACCAGCGGGTACCAGTGTTCCTATGCGTGTACATGGCGCTTTTGTTGACGACCACGAAGTGCATCGCGTGGTTGCTGATTGGAAAAAGCGCGGAACACCTGAATATATCGATGGCATTACTGACGATAGTAATAATTCCATTCCTGTTCCTGGCATTCCCAGCGAAGGTGGTGAGGAAGGCGAGGAAGGCGAGGGTGATGCACTTTATGATGAAGCCGTGCAATTTGTGATTGAATCTCGCAAGGCATCAATCTCATCGGTGCAACGAAAATTACGTATTGGTTACAACCGCGCCGCGCGTTTGATTGAAACTATGGAAGCAGCAGGTGTTGTATCGTCTGCGGGGCACAATGGTAATCGTGAAGTGTTGGTACCGGGTGGTCGCGGTTAATTTTATTTTTGGATTATTTATGAAATTTATTTTGAGCTTGTTAATTGTATTTTTTCCATTGATTGCTTTTGCCGGTGATCAGGATATAGTCGAACTTCGAAAATTACTGGATGCTACCAAAAGCTTGCAGGGTGATTTTGTACAATCACTTTACGATGAAAATCATGAATTGCAGGAAGAGAGTAAGGGCAAGTTTATGATGATGCGCCCCCGAAAATTTTATTGGGACACTATCGAACCCATGCCACAGTTGCTGGTGTCGAATGATAAAGAAATCTGGCTCTATGATCCTGATTTGGAAACTGCCAGCGTTCGTCCTTTCTCGGATGATCTGCAACAAGCACCGGCGTTAATCCTGAGTGAAAATGTTGACGAGTTGCGTAAACAGTTTTCAGTGACCAGTAAAAAAGAAAACACTACGCAAACTTTTACGCTGACACCAAAAGTCAGCGATGGTTTGTTTCAGAAGCTTCTTTTGGTATTTGAAAAAGAGGTATTAAAAGAATTTTCGATGGAATCCAACGACGGGCAATCGACACGATCGGTGTTGTCGAATGTAAAAGTGAATCAAACTTTGCAGGAAGAAAAATTTTATTTTCAGGTTCCGGCTGGTGTTGAGGTGACGAGACAATAAAATTCCCCCTCTCCCTAACCCTCTCCCACAAGGGGAGAGGGGACAGATTTCACTTCGAAATAAGTAAAAGAGGGAGTCGGCCCCCTCTCCCTTGATGGGAGAGGGATGGGGAGAGGGTGTTTTGCAATCTAAAATATTTTTACAAAATAATTTAATTCCCTCTCCCTCCGGGAGAGGGCTAGGGTGA
>CBFGPN010000158.1:0-9273 GCA_965650675.1 uncultured Cellvibrio sp. | reverse complement strand
AAGGTTGATCGGCCATTCATGCGCCGGAATAAACTGCGTGTCAATTTCGAAATAGCGACCTGGCTTAAAAGAGACTTCCCGGTCTGACGCTTGACCTGATTCTTGAAAAGTTTCTTCTGTAGGTTGATTTGAATAATTGTGCATACTATTTATCAGGCAGCGCGAGAAAAAACCTGACGTCGCTTTTCCTTGGCATGCAAGAGTGCGAGATTGGCGCGATCAATCAAGGTTTGCGGCGAGTCAGTATTGATATCGGCAATCGCCACTCCCAAACTGACTGAAATAAAAATACTTTCATCCTGATTAAGGGTTTTGCAGGCAAAATGTTTTACCAATAATGAAATTTCACAAGCCATATTTTCTGCAATAACCCGACCGGTGTTGGGCAATATCAAAGCAAATCTGTCACCAGCGTAACGACACAATAAATCACTGCGGCGAATGTTCAACAGAATTAATTCACTCAGTAACTGTAATAAATGATCGCCTTGTTGATAACCGTAACGATGATTAACATCACTGAAATTATCAACATCAATAAATAATAACGCCAAAGGTTGCGCGGCACTTCGATGTTCAGGCAGTGCCAGCAACAATTGTTTGCGTAAATAATCAGCACCACTCAAACTGGTGATAAAGTCGAGACTGCGGTGTTCCCGAAATAATCGTTCACGTTTACGCAATTGCTCATTAATACCAAGCTGCTCTTTATGCCAGTGATAAATTCCGAGTGTCAGCAAAACCAAACCTATCGGCATACAACCCGACTCTATCCAATGATCCCAGAGCATGCCATCGGGAAAACGAATAAATTCATCAAGTAAATCCTGAAACCCTGCAATAAAAATACTGCTTAATCCCAAACTTAAATATTGTGTTACTCGCCCGGCAGGACGGCTGTGCAAAATTAATCCTAACCACACCAATGCAAGTGCAGCAGCACCGCCTTCACCCAGCACATCCAGCCAATTTATTTCTGACAATAGTTTTAAATCGGCAGTTGCAAGACTTGCAATCAGTGTCAGATTAGCGCCCATGCCAACCAAAAACAGCTTCCATTTATGGTGCTTCAACATAAAAAGTTCACCGCAGGATAAAAATAAAAGTGCAGCACGGATAACAGATGATTATGACGATTTGATGAATTGCCAATGCAAGACAAGAAAACCCGCGGTGCATAACAAGGAGGCAAATCAGCTCAGGCTATTTGTTGGCATCCAACCACACTGGTAACAGAAGTGTCATTTATTCCACCTAGTTTGGCGCCGTCCAACACCTGATTGTATTTGTCTGTGACAGGTGATTGAAAAACCAAAAGGGGAATCACTGTGAAAAAATTTTTATCCATATCCAAAAGTAAACCGAAAAAAATATCCAAAACAATAATGGCAGTTGCTATTGCTGGTCTCGCTGGAAACATTTGGGCTGATGGCCGTGTTGAAGGCCAAATTACAACCACCGATAAATCTATAGCCTTGCAAGGTGCCAGGATTCGTATTCAGGAATTAAATCGCGAAGCAGTTAGCCAGCGCGATGGACGTTTTGTTTTTTTGGATGTGAAACCGGGCAACTACACATTGGTGACCAGCTACATAGGTGCTGATGCAATTGAGCGCAAGATAAACGTGCAGGATGAAAAAGTGACGCGCGAAAACTTTCGCTTGACCGGTGTGTCAGGCGAAGTCGAAAGCGTGATAGTGATTGGTCAAGCCGCAGGCATTAACAAAGCATTAAATAAACAACGCAGTGCCGACAATATTATTACCGCCGTCTCATCCGATGCGATTGGACAATTTCCCGATACCAACGTATCCGAAGCGCTGCAACGTTTGCCGGGTTTATCGATTGAGCGCGATCAGGGCGAAGGGCGTTATGTGCGCGTGCGCGGCATGAGCCCGGATTACAACGCCGTGACTATTAATGGTGTCGGTGTTCCCGGCCCCGATGCTGATCGTCGCGCAGTGGCGCTGGATGTGATCCCATCTGACTTATTGGAAAATTTAATCGTCACCAAAAGTTTAACACCCGACATGGATGCCAACTCTCTCGGCAGCAGTATTGATGTACAAAGTCTTTCTGCATTTGATCGCGATGGTATGTTTTATCAATTTACGCTTGAAAGCAGTTACGACGAAAATACTGAAGAAACCAGCCCGAAAATTGCGGCGACTGCCAGCAATCAATTCAGTCTTGGCGATGATGAAGATAATCTCGGTGTTGCTTTCGGTATCAGTTCTTTTAAACGTGATTTCGGTTCAGATAATGTCGAAACCGGCGGCGCCTGGAATTTTGAAGATGGCGAAGCGCGATTGGAAGAAATGGAACAACGCGATTATCGCATCACGCGTGAACGCTCGGGTATCACCCTGAATCTGGATTACAAACCCAACGCAGATACCGATTTATATTGGCGCAATCTTTACAGCGAATACACTGATTCTGAAATTCGTTTGGCGAACGTGATTGAATTTGAAGACGCGATTGCAGAAGGTGAAATCGGCACTGCCGAAGTGCAGCGCGAATTAAAAGACCGTGTTGAAACCCAAAAAATTCTTTCTACCTCTGTTGGTGGTCAAACCCGTTTGGATAACTGGATACTGGACTACCGTATTGCTTACAGCAAATCCAGTGAAGACGAACCACAAAATATTGCTGGTGCTGTATTTGCAATTGACGATGACGTAATAGCGGACGAAGCGTTTGATCTGTCTTACACCAATACCAATAAAATGTTAATCAGCGCACCAGTGGAATATTATCAATCCGTCAGCTATAGACTGGATGAAGTGGAATTGGGTAGCACCAATACCAATGACGAAAGTACAGCGGTGAATTTGGATTTCACCCGCGATTTGGAATTAGGCAGCAATCCTGCACAATTAAAATTCGGTGTAAAACACAGTCAGCGCGAAAAAGACAATGACGTTAATATTTGGATTGCTGAAGATTTTGTTGGCGAAACATCACTGAGCGCATTTTCGGGCAATCAAGTTGACTACCAACTGGGTCAATTTGGTAACAACATCCATGCATCGCAAGTCAAAGCGGCGATTGAAGATGCAGAAGAAGATGAAGTGGAAAGCAGCATCGGCGATTATCTTGTCAATGAAGATACCAGCGCTGCGTATATCATGGGGCGCGTGGACATTAATTCCTGGCGCATACTCACCGGTGTACGTTACGAGAATACAGATTTTACTGCCGATGGTTTTTCGTATAACAGTGAAGAAGACGAAATAACCGCTCAGAATTTTAGTAATTCTGACGATTATTTTTTACCTGCACTGCATCTTCGCTACACGCTTAACGATAAGACTCAACTACGTGCAGCCTGGACTAATTCGGTAGTACGCCCTGGTTTTGCACAGTTGTCACCAGGTCGTTTAATTGAAGAGGACGATGGCGATATTGAAGCAGAATTTGGTAATCCGAATTTGAAATCACTGGAATCCAGCAATCTGGATTTTGGCATTGAACATTATCCCGGTGTTGCCAGTGTGATCTCGGCGTTTGTTTTTTATAAATCCATCGACAATTTTGTTTATCAAACTGATTTGGGCGGCACTGCTGGCTATGAAGATTTTGATCAAGCGGTCACTTTTGTGAATGGCAATGAGGCCGATATATTTGGAATTGAATTAGCCGCATCCAAACAGTTCTCCAACCTGCCATCGCCCTGGAACGGTTTGCTCATTGGCGGTAACGCAACATTTGTTGATTCTACAGCAGAAATTGGTGGTTACGATGATGGTGAATTTGTTGCGCGCGATATTCCCATGCCCAGTCAATCGGACACTTCAGCGAATTTTATGATTGGTTATGAATCGGATTCGATCAGTATGCGATTATCTGCCAATTATAAATCCCATTATTTGCTGGAAGTATTGGAGCCTATGGAAGCGGATTACGATGCTTATGTTGATGATCAAATGCAGCTGGATTTTTCACTGCGTTATTATTTGACGGATTCCATCAAACTACATTTTGAAGCGCTTAACTTAACGGATGAAGTGTATTATTCCTACGTAAAGGATGCTCGATACAACACGCAATATGAACGCTACGGTGCGACATATAAACTCGGCATTACATTTATGCAGTTTTAATTGTTGTTTAACCCTGCTCTTCGTTTGAATGGCTCATGATCGAGTCATCCTGTTAAAAAGGTTTTAATTATGAAGGCTTCGCATAATTTTTTAATGGCCTGTTTACTCACAGGTTTTTTCTCATCTGCAACTGCAGAAGTTAATTTGGCTGATTCATTAACATCCGGCATGCTGGCTCCTTTACCTCTAACCCATCAACAGCAATCCACATTTTTCGTTGTAGGTGATGCCATTCACTGGCGCAATGTCAAAGGCGAATCGCTTGCACAATTGAATCAATCGGCGGAATTTCTGGATTGGCGTTACCCCGTAAAATTGCAAAACGGAAACGCATACTCATCCGAATTGGTTGCGGCAACGGTATTCTTGCCGGAGCAACAACCCGGTTTGATTGCGCTTGATCCGGCAACAGGAAAATTGCGCGAATTACTGCGGGTGCCCACACCTCAATTTAAAATTGAAAACCTGTGCCTGAGCCAGGCAGGTGGCAATCATCTTTCATTGTATTTATTGGATGAGCGCGGCACTGCAGAACATTGGCTGGTTGTAGATGCCAATGGTAAAGCCGACGCAAAATTGATGCGACGTTTACCGATTGCACCCAGCAGCAAATCCTGCGCAGTTGACGATGAACAGGATTTATTGTTTATCGCCGAAGAGGATATCGGGATTTGGGCACAAGGCGCATCAGAAGAATCTGCACCTGGTCGTATAGCAGTGGATTTGCAAAAGCCGTTTGGAAAATTATCCGGGTCTGTGGAATCGCTTGCAGTTGCACCGCAAGGATTGGTCGCTGTAATAGCAGAAAAAAAACAACTCGCAATCTACCAAACAAATCAGAACAAATTCATACAACAACCCTTGATTGAGCTACCAGACACAGACGAGCCCGAGATTATCAAAACCGTTTTTGTGGACACAGATAACACCGGAAAACATTCGCTGACATTGGTAGTAGGTGACGAAAAAACCGGGAATCATCATTTGTCATTGCCATGGACAAAAGCACCACACAAAAAACCGGCACATGTCATAGTCAATATCACACCCGATGTACAAACTGAAGTTATGGCTCGTTTTGGTGATGCAGCAGATGATCCGGCAATTTGGGTTAATACAAAACATCCACAAAAAAGTTTGGTGATTGGTACCAATAAACAACAAGGTTTATTTGTTTATGACATGCAAGGGCGGGAAGTTCAGCGTTTCAACACTGGGAAATTAAATAATGTAGATGTTCGCTACGGCGTGCAGATGGGTAAAAAGATTGTTGATATCGCAGTGGCCACCAATCGCGATGACAATAGTCTGGCGATTTACGCTATTAACCCCAACAACGGCAAACTGACTTTTTCCGGCAGTATCGCAACTGATCTTGAAGAGATTTACGGATTTTGTTTGTATCAAAATAGCAAAGGTATTACCTATGCCATTCCCAATTCAAAGAGCGGTGAATTCCAACAAATTGAATTAACTGCGAATACAGATCACCGCAATAAAAATATTTTTTTGTGGCAAGGCAAAAAAGTGCGCAGTTTTTTTGTCAAAAGCCAACCAGAAGGTTGTGTTGCTGACGATAAAAATCAACGCCTGTTTGTGGGTGAAGAAGATCAAGCCGTTTGGACGATTGGTGCAGAACCAAACGCGGGTGTCCAGTTGGAATTAGTCATGCGCGCCGGTGATTTATTGGTTGCCGATGTTGAAGGCATGGGAATTTATCAGGGCAAAGACAAACACTATCTTGTGGTATCCAGCCAGGGAAATAACAGCTACATTATTCTTGATGCAACCGCACCTTATAAAACACGCGGTGTGATCAGTATTGATCTTGATGCAAAAAATGGTATTGATGGTGTTTCTGAAACGGATGGGCTTGAAGTCACACACGCGAATCTTGGCGGTGTTTTTGGTGAAGGCATGTTAGTGGTGCAAGACGGTCACAAGGTTATGCCGGAAGCGCCGCAAAATTTTAAATACATCAGCTGGAAAAAAATTCGTTCTGCCTTATCACTCGAGTAAAGTTAAAAAATATGGTTAACAAATCAAAAACAAAAATACCTGATGTCGATGATATTCCGGTGAATCCTTCGGCGAACATCTGGCTGTCAAATGTGATTGCCAGTCGCCGCAATTTATTGAAAGGTGGATTGGGTTTGGCCTTGAGTGGCTTTTTAGGTGGCAGCTTATCGAGTTGCTCAAATCCGCAACCCAGTGTTTCTTTCAAGTCACTCCCAAAAAAAACGCCCAAAATTGGATTCCCTTCTGTCGCTATTCAAGATGCAAAAGATTTTGATCGAGTGATTGTTGCAGATGGTTACACCGCAGGTGCATTTTTTTCCTGGGGTGATGAAGTGGTCGCTGGCGCAGTTCCCTGGAAAGCCGATGCGAGTAATACATGGCAAGAACAAGAATTGCAGGCAGGACAAAATCATGATGGCATGGCTTATTTTCCATTTGCTGACGCACCCAATGATCACGGGTTATTGGTGATTAATCATGAATACACCAATCCTACTTTACACATCCATGGCCCCACAGAAACAATTGATATGCAGGGCATTATTCATCGACCAAAAGATGAAGTACTAAAAGAACAAGCAGCACATGGAGTGAGTGTGATTGAAATAAAACGCGATAAAAAAGGCGAATGGCAGCGCGTAAAAAATTCTGCTTTTAATCGCCGTTTAACAGCGAATACCCCCATGCAATTGACCGGGCCTGCGGCAGGATCAGAACATTTAAAAACTGCACAGGATTCTACTGGCACACAAGTGCTGGGTACTTTGAATAATTGTTCAATGGGTAAAACACCCTGGGGCACCTATTTGATCTGTGAAGAAAACTGGAACAATTATTTTGTGAATCGCAATACTGACGATTGGCAGCAACGGGTATCACACAAACGTTATGGAATTTCCAATCAATTAAACAGCAGTAAATATTATTGGGAAAGCGTTGATCCGCGATTTGATGCAACACCAAACAATTCTCACACCTTTAATGGTTTTGTTAATGAACCCAATCGTTTTGGTTGGGTAGTCGAATTTGATCCATTCAATCCCGATTCTATTCCAAAAAAACGCACAGCGCTGGGTCGTTATGCGCGCGAATGTGCGACTGTTGTACTAGGTGATAATGGTGAAGTCGCCATCTATTCCGGCGATGATACACGCGGTGAATATATTTATAAATTTGTTGCAGACCAACGTCTGGAAAAAATAAATCCCGAAGAAAAAACCGATTTATTGGATAAGGGAATTTTATATGTCGCTGCATTTTATGCCGATGGTCGCGGTGAGTGGTTACCACTGATTTGGGGTGAGCGCGGTTTGACACCACGCAATGGTTTTATGAGCCAGGCGGATGTCGTCATCAACGCGCGCGCTGCAGCCGATATACTCGGTGCAACACCTATGGATAGACCCGAATGGGTAGCCGTTGATCCACACACACGCGAAGTTTATGTCACGCTTACTAATAATGTTGAACGTGGCATAGATCCGAATCAACCACTTGATGCAGCAAACTCGCGCAAAGAAAATCATCACGGACAAATTCTGCGTTGGATTGAAAAAAATTCAAACCCGGCAGCAACCGAATTTATGTGGGAAGTTTTTTTACTCGCGGGTAATGCAGCAGAATCTTCTGTACCAGACAATCAACGCGGGAATATTATCGGTGATATTTTTTCATGCCCGGATGGGCTTTGGTTTGATACTGAAGGTCGTTTGTGGATTGAAACAGACTTCGACGATGAAGAGGATCTCTATCAAACAATGGGATGTAACCAGTTACTCTGTGCTGATCCACTTACGCGCCAAGTAAAACGATTTTTAGTGGGGCCACGTGGTTGCGAAATTACCGGCTTGACCTCAACACCCGACGGTAAAAGTATGTGGTTGAATGTTCAACATCCCGTTATCAGTTATCCAGCGAGCGATGGCAAAACCCGTCCGCGTTCAACAACCGTTTTAGTCACCAAAAATGATGGTGGCGTGGTAGGCACATAGTTAATTCGTGTAATTCTGCACAACGGCCGTTTCCAATTATTCTACAATCTTGAATACCATGTGCCTGGCAGCAACTCCCGGCAATATGGTTGACCCTAAAATAATAGGCAAACAAAATTAAAGTAACACAACGGCAGGTTTATTTATGAAATTATCCAAACGAGAGTTTTTGCTATGTAGTGGGGCAGCACTTTTGGCAAGTCACATTCCGCTCCGCACAATAGCAGCGGAAAAAACCGGACTAAAGGATGCCTATAAAGATCGCTTCCATATTGGCACCGCAATTAATTCATCTATCGCAACAGGTCAACATCCCAACTTGGCGGCAATTATCAAACGTGATTTCTCTTCTGTAACGCCGGAAAATTCATTGAAGTGGGAATCCTTACGTACTGAAGAAGGCAAATGGAAATGGGATCACGCTGATGCATTTGTAAACTTTGCACAGCAACATAAATTACAGGCCGTAGGCCATTGCCTGGCGTGGCACAGCCAAACACCGGATTCTGTTTTCAAACAGAAAAACGGCGATTACATTAAACCGGCTGAACTCAATAAAAAAATTGAAGAACATGTCACCACTCTTGTCAGTCGCTACAAAGGAAAAATAGCCGCTTGGGATGCAGTCAACGAAGCAGTGGGCGACGACAAGCAAATGCGCAAAAGTCATTACTACAATATTTTGGGTGAAGAATTTATCGATAAAGTTTTTCACACTGCACATGAAACCGATCCTGATGTACATCTGATTTACAACGATTACAACAATGAACAACCCGACAAACGTAACACCACACTGGAATTGATTAAACGATTACAAAAACGTGGTGTTCCGCTGCATGGACTGGGAATGCAATTGCATGTTGCTGTTGATGGCCCAAGCATTGAAGAAATCGAAAAAAGTATTGTGGCTTTTTACAATATGGGTTTGCGGGTTCATATCACTGAATTGGATGTGGATGTATTACCGTCTGTTTGGAATATCCCTGTTGCAGAAATTTCCACGCGCTTTGAATACACACCTGAGCGAGATCCGTTCAAGAATGGAATATCAACACAAATGAATGATCAACTCAGTAAACGCTATGAAGATTTATTCAAATTGTTTATCAAACACAAAGATAAAATTGACCGCATTACACTTTGGGGTTTAACCG
>CBFGPN010000157.1:0-9297 GCA_965650675.1 uncultured Cellvibrio sp. | reverse complement strand
AACACCCTCTCCCCAACCCTCTCCCATCAAGGGAGAGGGAGCAGATTGAAGTTCTAAACAAATAGAATTTGATTTGAAAAATTGTGCGTTCAGGTAAAGCCTTGAACAAAACCAAGTCCCCTCTCCCCTTGTGGGAGAGGGGTAGGGGAGAGGGGTAAATATTTAAGAAATATCCCTATGAAACCCATTCCAAAAAGTCGCGTTCTCGAAAAAGGTATTTGGGGCATGAGTGCCCCTATGTTTGTTGATCAAGCGGTGATTTACACCATTCCGATTGTCGACATGTTTTTTCTCAGTCGTGTGTCCGATAGCGCTGCCGCTGCAGTCGGTGCGATCACGCCGTTAGTGTTTGTTGCCAACGCATTTTTGATTGTCACTGCTTTTGCGGGTGCGAGTATTGCCAATCAATTTATTGGTGCAAAAAATTATTCCAAAGGTAATGCGACTATTACGGCTTACGCTTATTTGGTGTTTGCGTTGGCTGTGATCGGCGGATTTTGTTTGAGTTACTTCGGCCCTTCAGTGGCGAGTGGCATGTCGCTGAGTGCGGAGGTTGAGCGCGATGCGCATGAATATTTATCGGTAATTGGTTGGATGATTGGCTTTTGGGGCTTTCGTGTTATCTACCAAACCATTTTAAATATTTATGGCGAGCCGCAATGGAATACTGTCAGCAATATTATTTTATTTGTAATGAACCTATTGGGTAATGCAATTGCTGTTTACGGATTTACGTTTATTGAACCCGCAGGTGTTGCAGGTGTTGCCTGGGCCAGTGTGTTTGCGGCCATCGCCAGTTTGATTTTTGTAATGCTGATTGTGCATTTTAAATTAAAATTGCATTTCCCCTGGCGTGAAGCGATTGATAATTTTCGGTTACTGATTATTCCGGTACTTGCCATTGCTGCACCCGCCATTTTGGAGCCTATGTCGTTCCAGGCTTATATGATTGCCCTGAATTGGATCGCAGCGGATGTCGGCGACCTTGCATTAAAAACCAAAATTTATGCTTACAATACTTTTTTATTTTGCTTGATGATTTCTATCGCTATAGGTATGGCGACTGAAGCCATTATTGCGCAAAGGGTAGGGCGACGCGAATTTGATTTGGTGGAGGATCAACTCAAACAAAGTTTGAAAATATCCTTGATTGGCACCAGTGCCATGGCGCTGGCCTGGTTTATTTTTCATAAACCCATTTTGCAATTGTTTACCAGTGATCCCGAGATTATTGCAATTGGCTTTTGGGCGTTTTTAATCAGTTGTCTGACTGAACCTTGGCGAACCGCGAATATCATTATCGGTAGCTCATTGCGTTGTACTGGTGACGCAACATTTTCTTCTGTTTCGGCAATTTTAATTATCTGGTTATTCTCGATTCCACTGGCTTATATTTTGGCAATTCCTTGCGGCCTTGGATTGTATGGATTATTGATTGCCGCTCTTGCAGATGAATTTGTGCGTGCGCTTATTAAATTCTGGCGTTGGCGACAAAAGAAATGGATGAACAAAGGTGTTGCGTTTCGAGAGCCGGTGCAAGGGTAAATCAATCTTGAGTACAACTGGACTTGCCAGGTTTTTCGCAAGTGTTACAGCCGCCGCAGGAGGAGGACGATTTTTTGAAAAACCATTTGTGTAATAAAAAAAACACCGCACTGCATACACAAATGGTTACGATAATTTCTTGCCACATAAAGATCACCTTTACATCAAGGCTGATGCTATTTGGTAAGTTGCCCAGGCAACCAGATAAGCAAGAGCAAATAAATAAAGTGTAAAAAACAGGGTTGATTTTAGAGAGTTGGTTTCGCGTTTTACCACAGCTATTGTTGAAATACATTGAGGTGCGTAAACAAACCAGGCCAAATAAGCAAATGCAACAGGCAGTGACCAACTGGCTGCCAGTGTTGCTCCGAGCGCTGTATCGAGCGAGTCCTCTCCAACCGCATAAACGGTACCCAGAGCGCTAACGGCCACCTCGCGTGCGCCCATTGCCGGAATCAGTGCAATACACATCTGCCAATTAAACCCCAAGGGGGCAAACAGTGGTTGCATCCAGGCACCCAATTGTCCCGCAAAGCTGTATTCAATAGCAGGGTTTGTCGCATCCACAGGAGCACCGGGAAAACTTGCCAAAAACCACAGCAGTATCGAAAGCGCCAGAATAATTGTTCCAACACGTCGCAGAAAAATCCAGGCTCGCTCACGCAGTCCTATTAACAAATGATAAGGCATCGGCATTCTGTAGCTGGGTAATTCAAGCAGCAGTGGAAACTCTTCACGTGCTGCCCGTCTACGCAATATCCAGGCAATTACTGCGGCACTGACTATGCCAGCAAAATACAAAGCAAAGAGTGTTAATCCTTGCAGATTGAAAATGCCCCACACATGTTGTTCAGGAATAAATGCAGCAATAATCAGTGTGTAGACAGGAAGTCTGGCGGAACAGGTCATCAGTGGAGCGACCATAATGGTAATAAATCTTTCACGAGGATCTGAAATGGTTCGTGTTGCCATTATTCCGGGAATTGCACAGGCGAAGCTGGAAAGCAGCGGAATAAAAGATCGACCTGATAAACCGAGACCGCGCATGGGTCTGTCCAGCAAAAATGCTGCTCGCGTGAGATAACCTGAATCTTCCAGAACCAAAATAAAAAAGAACAGGATAATAATCTGTGGTAAAAAAACCAGAACACCACCTACACCGGCAATTAATCCGTTAACAATAAAATCTTTCAATATGCCATCTGGCATGTAGGTGCCAACCCATTCACCTGATTGCGTAAAGCCTGCGTCAATTAGATCCACAACAGGTGTAGCCCAGGCAAAAACTGCCTGAAAGATGATCAGTAACATACCTAACAAAAAAACAATTCCCAGAAAGGGATGCATGGCCAAGCTATCGAGTTTGTCTTGCCAGGCTGGATAGGTGACAGGTTGTATTACATAGCGGCGCATCAAATCTTCAATTTCGCTGTAAAGCGCTTCTATCGATTCCTGCCTGTCACTTAACGTAAGAATTTGCTGACCTTCCTGAATAGGCGTTTCTTTTATGTAGTCTTGTAATGTGTCTCTAAGAGCATCAACACCATGGTTTTTGACCGCTATGGTTTCCACAATAGGAATTTGTATAGCTTTCGACAGCTCTTGCGTATTAATAATGATGCCACGACGTTTGGCTTCATCCATTTGATTCATTGCGATGATCATAGGTCGGTTAAGACTTTTAAGCTCCATGATCAACCGCATACCCAATCTGAAATTACAGGCATCAAGAACGGCAATTAATAGATCCGGGCGTTTCTCACCTTCCTGTTTCCCCAGAATGACATCTCTGGCTACTGCTTCATCCGGTGAGGTAACAAACAAACTATAGGTGCCGGGTAGATCAAGCAGCTCGGCAGTGGGGGACAGGCCTGATACCAAGCCCGATCGCTTTTCAACAGTCACACCGGGATAATTGGCAACTTTTGCTTTTGCGCCTGTCAGCCTGTTAAAGAGTGATGTTTTGCCGCAGTTGGGGTTACCCACAAGTGCAAGGCGGTGAATCCTGGACATTAAATGACTCCTGTCGGGATAGTTTCCACTCCGATCTTGGTCGCTTCAGCGCGCCTGAGAGCAAACTTGGTTCCGTTAACCTTTACTGCAAGAGGGTCTGCTCCCCAAAAACCATAACCTATGACCTCTATTTGTGCGCCAGGTAAAAACCCCAGTTCCTTGAGCCTAAGTCCCACATCAGCATCCTGAGAGCCAAAAAGAGGTTGATTCTTTACCTCCGTCACACAAACTTTGCTGCCCTTTTTACAATCCGCAAGAGACATTTTGACGACAGGTGCTATGCCGCGTGTTGCTGAGTTCATCTGTAAATAGCCTTTAACTGCAAATGAGATTAATTATTAGTGAGACTATCGTATTTATTTAATATCCGCAAATTTTGCAACATAGATGTGTTGAATAGAGTGTCAGGCGCAGTTTTGTCGGATTACTTTACATTTATGCGCCACAATCAGGTTGTAAGCCAGTAATATCAATGCACTCATGCAGTTGGCATTATGCTTGCTAGTGTGGCCTGTGTGCGTAAATTCCTGACAATCAATAGTGTCGAGAAAGAGAAGTCTTGGAGATTGCAGGAATATTGAAGTTTATTTTTATAAAGGAAAGAGCTATGAAAGGTTTATTGAAAATCTTATCTGTCAGTCTGATCAGCCTTGTTTCAGTGGTTAATGCTTCCCCATTGAGTGTTTTTAATGGATGGAATTTGCTTGCCAATGAAGATGGAGTGGGCTCAGGCGGTTATGTTGGCCCAGGATATGGTGGTCAGGCATTTGATGCAGAGTATTTGTTTTACAAGCTTGAAGGTAATTTGCTGTCAGTTGGCCTTCAGACCGGTTTCGATATCTTGAGTGATGCAGGTTATTTACACTCTGATGGTCGTCGTTACTTTAATGGGGATTTGGCACTTTCATTTGATGGTAATACCAGCAGCTATGAGTATGCAGTTGATTTTGGGAATGTTACTCGAGGTTATACCACATCAAATGCCAGTGTTGGTGGTGTGAATATTTCAGCAGGAAGCACCAGCCAAAATAAGGATGCTGCCGGCCTGTATAAAGTGTCTGGTTGGAATAATGACATTTATTATCAGCAAAGTGCCCCTTATGGAATGGATACAGGCAGTCTGGTATTAGCCGCCAACTCATCCAATTTTCTTCAGGGTAGTGGAGTTGGATTGGATAGCCTGCTTTCTTATTACAGTATTTTTTCTTTCGATCTCGGTAGCATAGCCAATTTGGGTCAGACTTTTGGTTTTGCTGCCCACTGGACTATGTCCTGTGGTAATGACGAAATCGAAGGAGCAACCAGTATCAGTGTTCCTGAGCCAGGCCCATTGTTGTTGTTGGGGCTGGGATTGGTAGGACTGGTAGCAGTACGTCGTAGAATGAAAAAGTAGTTGTCGCTCTTCGAAGTTGTTGTGTAACACAAAAAAACCGCACATTTGTGCGGTTTTTTTATTGGCAGAGTTTTAAGTCTCCATGCTGAAATCGTAAGACATTTGATGTGTTGGCTCTTGCAGGTAATGTCCTTGAATATAGTGCGCACCTGCTTGCCATAATGTAGATAGTACACTCGCATTTTCTACGAAAGGCACTATGGTAATTTTGTTTTCTGCATGCAGTTTTGATATGAGGTTAATTAAGGTTTCCGGGCTTTCATTATTTGATTGAATATCTTTAGTGAAAGACCCATCGATTTTAATAAAACCGGACGTGATGTGTTTAAGTGTGTTGAATGGATTCAGTGAACACCCGAAATTGCAAATCGCAAATTGGGTTTTCATTTTGTTCAAGCCTTCCGAGAAACTTTTAGCTGCATTGAGATGATTGGTGACATCAACTTCCGAAGCCTGAAATACAATTGCATCTGCTGGTAGTTTTGCTGCTTTAAACGCGACTCCCAGCCATGGCAGCAAGGTTTCATCACAAATGGAATGGCGGCTGATGTTGACTATCAGTTTGGTCTTGTTTCCTTTATTTCGATGTTCAGCCAACATCTTGATTGATTCCAATATTACCCAGCGATCAATCCGTGTACTTGCACTGATTTCTTCCGCAATATCTAAAAATTGGTTTGGTGAAACAACATTACCATCCGGGTCGATCATTCTTAAATAGACTTCATAATATTCTTCATCTGATCCGCGTAAGCTGATGATTGGTTGGAAAAGTAATTTGAATTTTTCGGTATCCAGAGCATGTTGAATGGCTTGGGTAATATTTTGCTTGGTATTTTTGGGTGATACTTCCGGCTCATAGAGTGCTGCACCATTACCTTTATTGTTACGCACTTTTTCCATGGCACTTCGTGCCTGATCAATACTGGTACTGGCATCTGTAGAGGTTTCGTTAATAAGTGAGATACCAATGCTTGCAGTGATTTGCAGGGTTTTGTGATCAATTTCAATAATGTGGGATTCAATATCCTTGCAAAGTTTTTGAGCTCTGGATATTGCAGTTTCTGCTTTGATGTTGGGGATAATTAACGTAAATGTGGAGTCGCTTAAAAGTGCGACAATATCCTGTGTTTGAATTTTATCGCGTAGCAGTGCCGCTATATTACCCAATGCAATGTCTGCCCCTGAAACGCCAAATATTTTTTGCACTCTGTCGGCAAATTCATCCAGTTCTATATAAAGCAACGAATAATGTTTACGTTCGCTGGCGCTGTTAATTATCCGATCCAGCTCGTTTAAAAAATATTGGCGATTGTAAAGGCCAGTAACCAAATCCTGCCATTTTATTTGTTTGATTTGCGCTTCAAGTTCTTCATTGACAGCATTTTGTACTATCACATCCTGAGATGCTCTGGCCAGAAATTGAATGCAGGCTTCTTCATCATAAGTCACCAGAGATACTTCAAGCTTGATCTGTTTTTCATTGCCTTCCTGGGTGACACCTTTAAAAGACAGGGTTGATGATTCAGCTTCATCACCTTTCAACATAAAGTCTTTTAGAAAGTTTTTTAGTCGTGATTGGTCTGCGTCGCATACCATATCCATAATGGGCATGGCCTCTATGTCATCCCTGTCTTCGTATTCAAATAATTCTGCAAAAGATTCGTTTGCGTAAAGATAAAGTCCATCCTGAACGTACGCAATTGCATCACGTGAGCTATCCAGTAATTGTTGTGAGCGTTTTTCTGCTTCACGAAAACGCCGGTCAGCAAGACGTTTTGATTGTCGCTGTTCGCGATTGCGCAGCTCTCGCTCGATCACCAGTAACAAATGCTGGTCGTCGTCCAGATTAACTACATCAACGGCACCCAGCTTTAAACCTTCAACAACGGCTGAAGGATTTTCTTCGTCATTCAGGAGAATTACCGGGACATCTTTGTTCAAACGTCTTATTTGTTTGATGGCATTGGCAGGAGATAAGTTGGTTGTGTTGTTGTTGCCGATTAATAGTTCCCAGCTTTGCTCCTGTAATAATTTAATCAACGAGTCTTCATTTTCGACATGTTGTGCACGATTTGGCTTTCCAGATGAATGAAGCATGCTGATTAAACGCTCAGCTTCGGAGCGGGAGTTGTTAAGAAGTAGTAGTCGAATGGTGTCGTTGGCGCTCATAAATGCATACTTTATTGAAAATGCTCGTATATTACCTTTTTTGTCTCTTCCCTCAAGCTCCGTGTTGGATTTAACAATTACTTTGTTGGATTTGGTGTCTGCTACTCTTCATTAGAAGTTACGGCAATTGCCCTGTATCCAAATTGATTAAACACACCAGTTGAAAATATTCTTTTGGTTAACTGGATATTACTTACACTCGCTTGCCCCGTTTGATCAGGCATAAAGAGTTTAACTTTGCTGCTTTCATGAAAAGTGACTGCATTGGTAATGAGACTAGTCGGTTGATTGATAGCGCGCAATTCCGGAAGTTGTAATCCTCGTAAATACTCAGTGTAGCCACCGCTTCTGTGGATCAGGGCAATACCAACAGGCGTTGCTTTCGGTGAAAGTATTTGTATGCCCAATTGGGTTGCACCTTTAATCTGGTGAGCCCAGCGTATGACACCCAGAATCCAATTGGGACGATTGGTTTCTTTGAGTGCCAACAATTCACCTGTTTTCACTTGAATAGGAATATCGCCTTGCCATTCAAGCCCGTATCCTCCAGCGCTTTTATCGATTAGTGGAACAGAAAATGTTTGGTGCTGGCCTTGATATTGATCTATAGCTTGTTGCCTTATGCGTTGTTCTACAGATGCCGTTGCCTTTGTTCCGGTATCTCCTTTAATGTCGAACGGGTCGCTCCAGGGATCTGTTTCCTGATTTTGTTTTAATTGAATTCCTCTTTTTACAAAAGCATCTGCTTTTCCTGCAAGTGAATTTTCCTGCTGTAAAAAAATCTGGAAAGGTAGCTCACCGGCAAGGTAAAAATGAATATTGGTAATGCCTATAATTACGTCGATGTTCAACCGGGTAACCTGCCGTGCGAAACCTCGTTGCGTTTGTTGTTTCCACGCAGTTTGCAAATGCTGGATGACGGATGGAGTAATTTTTTGATCGCCACCTTCTTCGGTGGATTGTGAAATTTCTTTTAAATGATTAATGATCGCTGTAACGTCCAGTTCGTACGCATTTGATAGTGGAATGCCGGATTGTTTTGCTTTGCTGACAAACATGGGTGGCATATCTGATTGAGCGATGGTGATAAGTGAGTTGTCTGATTCTTCGGATGCCAGAGGTTGAAATTTAACCCGATAACTATCTTGTTCGAGCAGGGAAAATACTTGTTGTATCTCCTCTTGCCTTAATTGATTGGGCCTTGAGGCTGCCAGCAACAGGATACGAATATAAGCCTGTAAAGGGTTTTGATGGGATGGTGATAAAAGTGGATCGACACAAGACTCTTCCAATACATCAGTTTGCTCTGCAATCAAAAATAAAGAGTGTGCGGTTTGCCATAAATATTCTGGCGGTGGCAAATACAGCTGGTAGCTTCTTAACAGTAGATAACCGACACAATTCAGTGCCCGGTAAATAGCCATCGCAAGATGGTGTTCCTTGTCTTTCGTATTGGTGCATATGTCGCGAATGACAACCAGATAGGTATTTAAAAGATGCTTCTGCAGGGCCTGGGCCACTGTTGCCGTTTTGACGGCAGCTTCGGGCATGATCAGCGGTTGGTTGAGATATCGTTTGGATAATCCCTGCATACAATGATGCAATGGGGTTCTGACCGTTTCTGCTATGGAAAGACGTAGTTCCCAATTAGCTTTGACCCGGCTTAGCTCGGGCAAAGCTGAATAAAATATTGCGCTGACTTGCTCTGCCTGGGTGAGGGGGAGCGCGTGGATCCAATCAAAAATGCTGGACGCTTTGATGCTTTGGCAAAAGCTCAATCGGGGTAGATCCTGATCAGGGATCAACAAGCGATTAACAAGGTCTTTTAGCGACATTATTTCGCGGGTCATTCCAGATTCCATATTTTTGGTGAATAGATCAAATATAGCCTAAAAATAATAATTTATAGGTCAAATCGGCAATAAGCATACAAATCAATATGTTCCATCTATAAAGATGCCAATTTGGTGCGCTTTCTGGTCTGGCTGGAGCTTTTAAATGAAATTGGCTCGGGTTTCTGTGCTTCATTGAATTTCATTTTCCTTATTTGCCTTGTGTTTGTGAATTAATTTGGTGCAAATCAACCTTGTGTGGGTTGAAATGGTAGGGATTATTTTTGTTTAAATTACTCACAGTTAATCCATTTATGGGAATTTCACTGTGATTCGATGGAT
>CBFGPN010000156.1:0-9300 GCA_965650675.1 uncultured Cellvibrio sp. | reverse complement strand
TATGTCCAATGGTGATGCTATCCATCGCTACCTGAATCAATATCTGCGGGAAGCGGGTGTCATGCGTTTGTTGGTTCCCTCCGGTTCGGAGGAGATGAATTAGCAGAGCGTGTATCTGCTAAACTGCCGCCCCCTCGCAACAATTAGGTCTTGTTCATGATTCAATATCCCGCAATCGACCCTGTCGCCTTTTCTATAGGCCCACTGGATGTTCATTGGTACGGAATAATGTACCTCTGCGCTTTTGTGTCGGCGTGGTATTTGGGAAGACTAAGGGCGAAACAGCCTGATGCCATTATCAATCGCCAACAAGTAGAAGATTTGATTACATGGGGCGCATTTGGTGTGGTTCTCGGCGGGCGGTTAGGCTCTGTTTTTTTCTACAACTTCGAAACTTTCAAGCAAGATCCTCTATGGGCTTTGCGCATATGGGAAGGCGGAATGTCGTTTCATGGCGGGTTGTTGGGTGTAATGCTTGCGATGTTTTTGTATTCAATGAAATTGAAAAAAAATTATGTAGCACTAATGGATTTTGTTGCGCCTCTGGTTCCGCTCGGATTGTTTTTTGGGCGCATTGGCAATTTTATTGGCGGTGAACTTTGGGGGCGGGCAACAGATGTTCCCTGGGGGATGATTTTCCCTAAAGATACAGAAGGTTTGATTCGTCACCCATCGCAGTTATATCAGGCTTGCCTTGAAGGTCTTTTATTATTTGTGGTTGTATTTTTATTTTCACGCAAGCCTCGGCCTCGCGGCGCTGTGTGCGGATTGTTTTTGGTTTTATACGCGTCCTTCCGTTTTATTGTGGAATTTTATCGTGAACCGGATCAGCATATAGGTTATGAGTTTTTGGGTTTGACTCGTGGACAGGAACTTTGTGCCTTGATGTTTTTATTCGGCGTTTGTGTGCTGATTTATGCTTACACTTTCGGTCGTCGTTATCTGATTGATACCAATAAGCCAATCACCGCAAAAACAAACGCTGTTACTAAAACAAAAAAATAAAATCAATATTTTTCATTTGGGGTTTTCATGCAGCAATATCTGGATTTAATGCGCGATGTAGTTGAAAACGGTATTACTCGCGGTGACCGAACAGGAACAGGAACACGTTCGGTATTTGGCCGACAATTACGTTTTGATTTGAATGAAGGTTTTCCATTAGTTACTACCAAAACTGTGCACTTGAAGAGTGTGATAGTGGAGTTGCTTTGGTTTTTACAAGGCAGAACAGATGTCACCTGGTTAAAAGAGCGCGGTTGTAATATATGGAATGAATGGGCAACAGAAGAGGGTGACTTGGGGCCGGTTTATGGAAAGCAGTGGCGCAGTTGGGCGTGTCCCGATGGTTCCACTATCGATCAGATTTCCCAGGTCATAGAGCAAATTAAAACCAAACCATTTTCCCGGCGATTGATTGTCAGTGCGTGGAATCCGGCAGATCTTCCGGATGAATCGATTAGCCCGCAAGAAAATGTGCAACAAGGACGAATGGCTCTGGCTGCCTGTCATACACTATTTCAGTTTTACGTTGCTGAAGGAAAATTATCCTGTCAGCTGTACCAGCGCAGCGCCGATTTGTTTTTAGGTGTGCCGTTTAATATCGCCAGTTATGCATTGTTGACGCATATGATTGCACAGCAATGTGATTTGGGCGTCGGTGATTTCGTGCATACTTTTGGCGATTGTCATTTATACAATAACCACATAACTCCGGAGATTGTTTACGAACAATTGACACGAAAACCTGGAAAACTCCCTACACTGCGCATCGGACGGCGACCAAAAAGTATATTTGATTATGAGCTGGGTGATTTTGAATTTGAAGGTTATGCACCTCACCCCAAAATTATTGCGCCTATCGCTATTTAAAAAATGAAGTTATCAATAATAGTAGCAACTGCCCGTAATGGTGTAATAGGCAAGAACAACCAATTGCCTTGGCACTTGCCGCAGGATTTGAAATATTTTCGCGAAAAAACCACAGGCAAGCCTGTGATTATGGGGCGGAAAACATTTGAATCGATTGGCAAGCCCTTGCCGAACCGAACCAATATTGTGATCACCCGAAATCAGGATTGGTCAAGGGAAGGGGTGATAGTGGCTCATGATTTGTTGTCAGCCGTTCAGATTGCCGGTAGCTTCCATAAAACAGAAAGCCAGGTCGAATTGGAAGTCATGATTATTGGCGGAGCAGAAATATACAAGTCGGCGCTGGAAATTGCAGACAGGGTTTATCTCACTTATATAGACAGGGATGTGGACGGGGATGCATGGTTTCCTTCTCTGGATTCCGGTTGGAATTTAAAAAGTTCTGTTTCGGGAGAAGCTTGTGAATTTCGTATTTACGAAAAACAGAACTGACTGGTTGATAAATAACCTCTAATAGCAAAAAGTTCTTTGTGGTACATGAATTTTCAGATTTTGTGAGGATTTGTGCGACCAAGGTGTTACCAGGTTGGCAGTTTAAGGCCTTACTGTTACCTGTGTGATACCAAAATACACACGTAACAGGTCTTTTGGACAAATCATTGGATGTGGCGATATCTGCTTATTACAATGCGTCGGTTCTTAGGCTGTCTACTATAAAAATTTGTAAAAGTTTTATAGGGACTACGTGGAAACGCGTGTGTGACAGCTTGTTTCTGTCACAAACTCAATTGATTGAACGCCCGAGTTGGGGGGATTATGAAAAAGCAGCGATTCAACGCGGTGGTGATGGCCACAGCGCTTTCTGTTAGCGCGCTCTTTGGTAGCGTTGCTATGGCAGACCAAAATCTGGATACAGTACTCCAAGTAGGTCAAGCCAAAACTACCTTGGCAGCTGACTCACAAAAACGTATTGACAGGCTTGCTCAGGAAGCTGACGACCTGGCTCAGGAGTTCAAGGCACAGAACAAACTTATTGATGATTTGCGCGTGTACAACGCCCAAATGCAAAAACAAGTTGATGCGCAGTTGGGCGTTGTAGCCGAGCTCGAAAAATCAATTGAGAAAGTAACCATTATTGAACGTCAGATTCAGCCGCTGATTTTTAAAATGCTTGATGCATTGGATCAGTTTGTTGATTTCGACAAGCCTTTCTCTCTCGAAGAGCGTAAAAATCGTATTGGTTCTGTAAGAACCAATCAGGATCGCGCTGATATTTCAGTAGCTGAAAAATTTCGTCAGGTTCTTGAGGCTTACAAAATAGAATCTGCTTACTCGGGTACGCTTCAATCTTATGATTCAAGTGAAGATATTGATGGAACCGGGCAAAAACGCGAAGTGAAAATATTGCGCGTTGGCCGAGTGTCTTTGATGTACCAAACAACCGATGGAAAACAAAGTGGTTATTGGGATGTGTCATCCAAAGCCTGGGTGGCACTTGATAGTTCATATAACGCGGGTGTGTTGAAGGGTTTGCGTATAGCACGTGATCAGGCTTCTAAAGACATAATGATTGTTAAGGTTCAAGCTCCGGAGGCCGCACAATGAAAATGAATTTTATCAAGAGCTGCGTATTCGTAGCAGCCGCTGGTTTTATCTCATGTTCTGCAATGGCTGAAACAGCAGCCAGTGTTGATCAGTTGGTTGAGATGGTTAAAAAGTCTCAAATCAATGAGTCGGCTGAACACAAGCAACGTGAAGCCGAGTTTTCCCGCAACAAGGCTAATCAGGCCACTCTGTTGGCGCAAGCCAAAGCGACACGTGCAGCTGAAGAGGCTCGTTCGGCTGTTCTCGACAAAAAATATGCAGAACAGCAGTTGCTGGTAACCCAGAAAAAACAACAACTGCAGGAGCGTTTGGGTTCTATGCGTGAGCTGTTTGGTCACTTGACTTCAACAGCCGGTGATTTGCGCGTTAATCTGGAGAACTCCATAGTAAGTGCCCAATACCCGAATCGTGGTGTGTTTCTTGATTCCTTGATCGAAAAGATGAACAGCGGAACAACTCTGCCTGATATGGAAGAGATTGAGCGCCTCTGGGCTGAGACCATGAAAGAATTGGCTGAGGGCGGCAAGGTTGTTTCTTTCACCGCTGAAGTAGTCAAGCCCAACGGTGAAACCGCATCGCAGACAGTTGTTCGTGTGGGTACCTACAACCTCGTATCGGAAGGTAAATATCTTTCTTACAAGCCTGAAACAGGCAAAATTGCTGAGCTGCAACGCCAACCTGATGCTGAGTTCACTTCTGCTGCTGCTGCACTGGAGTCCACAAGTGCTTCTGAGTCTGCAGATTTTGGTATTGACCCTACCGGCCCTGCTGGAGGCCAGTTACTGGTTGCTCTTATAGATAAGCCCACCTTTATGGAAAGGCTTGATCAAGGTGGAGAAGTGGGTTGGGTTATTGTAGGTGTTGGTATTTTCGGTGTTCTTTTGGGCTTGTTCCGTATGCTGGTGTTGTTCACCGTAAGCGGAAAAGTGAAAGCGCAGTTGAAATCCAAAACAGCCAGTACTGGCAATCCCTTGGGTCGCGTATTGAAAGTAGCCGAAGAGAATAAGAGTGTTGATACGGAAACCCTCGAGCTGAAAATGGAAGAGGCTATATTAAAAGAGCGTCCTTCCATTGAAAGTGGCTTGGCAATATTGAAGATTGTTGCTGCTGTTGCTCCTCTCCTTGGGTTGTTGGGTACTGTGACCGGTATGATTGAAACCTTCCAGGCGATTACAATTTTCGGTGCCGGAGATCCCAAAAACATGGCAAGTGGTATCTCTGCCGCATTGGTAACGACTGTACAGGGTCTGGTTGTTGCAATCCCTGTTGTACTGATGCATACACTCGTAAATGGTCGAGCCAAATCAGTTATCCATATTCTGGAAGAGCAAGCAACTGGCATTGTTGCGGAAAACGCCGAACGCTCAACGCGTAAATAGGGGGTAAGTTATGTCGAATATTCTCGACTCCCTGAACGCTTTCATGGATCAGGGGGGGTTGTTGATGTACGCAATCGCCGCCTTGACACTGGTTATGTGGGTACTGATCTTCGAAAGGGTTCTCTTTTTTAAGGGAACCATGAAGGCTGATGTCCAGGCGTCCCTTTCTGTGTGGGAAGCAAGAACTGAGCGAAAGTCGTGGAATGCCCAGCAGATTCGTACTGCTATGATTTCCCGCATGAACGAGAAAATTGATGCGAACATGGACATGATTACAGCACTGGTAGCCATGTGCCCCCTGATGGGGCTCTTGGGAACAGTGACTGGCATGATTGAAGTGTTCAGTGTGCTTTCTCTGACTGGCGGTGGAGACGCAAAGTCCATGGCAGGTGGTGTCTCCAAGGCGACTATCCCTACAATGTCAGGAATGGTTGCAGCGATTTCGGGCGTTTTTGCCAATACCTATCTTCAGCGAACCGCAAGTGATGAAAAATCGCTGTTTGCTGATCACCTGACCATGGATCATTAATGATCCATGGTTAGTCAAAAGATTAACCTGTACTAAAGAGATGTCTCATGAGCAGGAAAAGTGCACAACCTCAAGAAGAAGCTCAGGCAATCGATCTTACGCCTATGTTGGACGTAGTGTTCATCATGTTGATTTTCTTTATCGTGACCGCAACTTTTATTAAAGAAACCGGAAAAGATGTAGAGCGTCCTGATGCGGTTACCTCCGCAGCAAAACCTGCGGCAACAATTTTGATAGCTGTAGGTGCTGATAATGAAATATGGGTTGATAAAAAGAAAATTGACCCACGTGGGATCAAATTGGTTATTGAACGTATGCGTGTAGATAACCCCAAGGGTACTGTTTCAATTCAGGCAGATAAAAAGGCAGATATCAAATTTGTAATTGATGTTGCCAAAGCTGCCCAGGAAGCAGGTGTTGCAGAAGTTTCTGTATCAACGACCAAGAAATAGACAGTATGAAAGCTTCGAAATTATTAATGGCTATTGTTTTTGGTGGTATAACCACGTTCGGTTTGTTTTTTTTAATGAACGAGTTGGTCAATAATCCAATGAAGGAACCTGATCAAAAAGAATCAGTGAAAATCCCTGACATGCGGATGCCAGATACCAAAATTGAAAATCGGTTTGAAGAAGCAAAGCCAGAAAAACCACAAGAGCCTGATGTGCCTCCACCTGATCTGCCCGAGCCTGATATTGTTGCGCCTGATGCCAGCATTGGAGGTCTTAATATGGATTTCCAGATCGCTCAAGGTGGATTGGAAATTGGCGGTCCTGGCGGTCTTAATCTGGGTGAAGGTAATTACATGCCGATAGTAACGGTTGCGCATGAATATCCCAGCACAGCTCTTTCCAGAGGTATGGAAGGTAGTTGTACAGTGGTATTCACTGTAACAGAGACCGGTGCTGTAAAAGATGCGGTTCCAGTGCCTGAATTGTGTATTAATAAAAAGGATGGCCAGCCAACAACTGTTTGGAACAGGGCTTCGGTAAAAGCAGTATCAAAGTTTAAATTTAAGCCGAAAGTTGAAGATGGGAAAGCGGTTGAAGTTCCCGGTGTGAGATACAAACTCACTTATCAAATGGCTAAATAGGAGTCTTCCAGTGAAACGCGCAATACATAAGGTTTCGGTTGTGTTTAACAGAACACTTTTGGCGACTTTTTTGTTGGCCTCTCCGGTTTTGGTGAGCTTCACAGCAAATTCTATTAATCCAGCACAAACTTTGTTTGTGTCTGGTGTGGCTCATGCTCAAGTAAAAGCAAAAAATAAGAAATTTGAAAAACGCAGCTTGCCAACAGTTGGTGAAAGCGTGGGCAAAAAGCTTCAGGAGGCCTATGATTTTTTACAGCCTCCACCCGACAAAAAGTTGCAGCCCAATCCAAAAAAAGTTATCGAGATTATGTCATCCGTTCCACGGGAGAAGTTGAACCCTGCGGAAGCTGCAAAAATTCATCAATTGACAGCCTACGCTTATGCACAGCTTGAAAACTATCCCAAGGCCATAGAATCATTTGAAAAACTGTTGGCGTTGAGTCCCAATATTGCTGTTGCGGATGAGCAATCAACTTTGCTTATTTTAAGTCAGTTGTATGGTGCTCAGGAAAATCCCAAAAAAGCGTTGGATAGTTTGATCAAATGGACAGACTATGTGGCTGAGATCAAACCTGAGCAGTACAACATTTTTGCGACACTCTATTATCAAGTGGATGATAAGAAAAATGCATTGTTAAATATTAACGAAGCTGTCAGGTTGCAGGAGTTGGCTGGAAAAGTTCCGGCGGAAGGTTGGTATAACATGCAGCGTGGTTTGTATCTTGATAAGGAAGATTACAAAAGCACTTTGGGTGTTGTTGAAAAGCTGATCCAGCATTATTCAAAAGCTTCTTATTGGAAAACATTAAGTCAGCTTTACGGTATATTGGAACAACCTGCAAAACGTGTTGCCGCTCTGGAAGCTTGTTATTTGGTGGGTGGTTTGACTAATGAGAAAGACCTGACAAGCTTGGCCGCGCTATTTTGGGAAATGGAAGCTCCTTATAAAGCGGCAAAAGTCATGGAAAAGGGTATTTATACCGATAAGATAATCGAACCGACTGCGAAAAATCTTAAATTTTTGGCTGATGTTTTACGTGCAGCCAGAGAAGATAAAAAATCTTTGGTGGAATATGAGAAAGCAGCTCAAAAATCGACGGATGGTGATTTGATTCTCGGTTTGGCAGAAATGTATATGTTGAATGACAATTACAAAGATGCCTCAAAATGGGCAAAAGAAGCTATTGCGAAAAATGTCAAACGAGCAGACCGTGCGAATATGACAGTTGGGCAGGCAGAGTATGAGTTAAAAAATTATGATGCTGCAATCAGCTACTTTCAAAAGGCAACCAAAGACGAGCGTTCTGCAAAGTTCGCCAGACAATGGATAGCTGCAGCTGAGCGTGAAAAGAAAAAAGCAGAGATAGCCAAGCAATAAAAAATTGCGAACAATAAAAAATGCCCCTGATGGGGCATTTTTTATTTCAAACTACAATTTTAGATAGTTACTGATCAGAACATTCGGCAGCAATAATTTGCTCCATGGTTTCTACTTGTGCTTGCATTTCTTCGGGTGTCATGAAGCGTTGCTCACCGTTGGCATCGGTAGTTCTGACTCGCGGGTTAGTGGTGAGTACTTGAAGATTTTTTCGGGCATTGGCGCAACGCTCTGGATCAGGTTCAGCAACAGCAGCTTTGGCTCCTTCTTTTTTGTCTTCTTTTTTTGCTGAGTCAGAATAGTCAACGGGTTCGCTGTGCCCTGTTCGGGCATTAATCATTCGTGATGGTGTGTCCTTGGGTGGGTTTTTTCCATAATGCGTCACTCCCTTTTCATCTATCCAGGAATAAATTTTATCGGCATAAAGTGACGGGCTCATAACTGAAGTAACAAGAGCGAAACCAAGCAAAAACTTTTTCATAGTGTGGCCATCAAAATGTAAGTTTGGATAAACAGATTTGTGATAACTATAGCCTTAAATGCGCACACAGGGAAATTTGGCGTAAATAAACGCAAAAAACATAAAAATAAAATTGTGCATTTAAGCAAAACCTTGACTTTACAGCATGGATCGCGACAATTACTTTTCCTCTGGATGGTAGCAGGCACCCCAAACTAGGGTTTTCCTGTTTTATCGCCAAGTCACCCTCTTGGCATTCCATCCGCGGTTCACACCCTTACCGGGGTAATGATCCTGAAAATGGCTGCATACCTGCACCTTTTTCGCTGATCCAAACCAAGCCTTGCCGGGCTTTTTTTGTTGATCAATTCAGGCGTGATTATCAGCAGATAATTGCGCATTCAATACCAACATCGCAGATGATTTAATTTTGTGATTTTCCTAAAAGGGGAAAGATTGTGGAAATGCTCTCAGGCGGAGATATGCTCATCCGCGCCCTGAAAGACGAAGGCGTTGAATACGTTTTTGGCTATCCAGGCGGCGCCGCATTGCATATTTACGATGCCATTTTTCGTCAGAAAGACGTTAAACATATTCTCGTTCGCCACGAACAGGCAGCTACTCACGCTGCTGATGGTTATGCTCGTGCGACAGGTAAAGTCGGGACTGTATTGGTGACCTCCGGTCCCGGTGCGACCAATGCCATTACCGGTATTGCAACCGCTTATATGGACTCAATTCCAATGGTGGTTATTTCCGGTCAAGTACAAAGCCATTTAATTGGTGAAGATGCCTTTCAGGAAACCGACATGGTGGGTATTTCTCGCCCCATCGTAAAACACAGTTTTATGATCAAACATCCGAGCGAAATTGCCGAGACTGTGAAGAAGGCCTATTACATTGCCGCGACCGGTCGTCCCGGCCCTGTGGTGATAGATGTCCCCAAGGATATGACACACCCGGCAAATTTATTTGCTTATGAAT
>CBFGPN010000155.1:0-9399 GCA_965650675.1 uncultured Cellvibrio sp. | reverse complement strand
GTTTGCGAGCAGTTCTGCAAGCCTTATCGCCCTCTTTTGCTCCTTTAAGAATCTCAGCTAAAGTTTTCTGTTTCAATTTACCGGGGAAAACCTCCCTAACACTTCCTTTAAGTTCTTTCGCTATAATTTGTTCGGCGGTACTGTTGAGACGTTTAATTGCCAAGTTAATCGCTTCTTTTTGACCGTTTTCGATAACTACTGTATTTAATAAATCAAGCAACCCATTAACATCCCCGTTAACAGCTGCCCTCTCTATTTGTAGGTCTATTGTTGTTTTGTTCAACCCATCCTTATCAACAAAACTAATAGGATCATTTCCCACATAAGCATAAGTATTCATACCTCCACTTAAACCTATAGGATCACTTTGAATATATCCTCCAATACTTGCATCATAATATCGATTCCAGTTGTACCAGAGGTTACTTTCTTTATCAAAATATTGGCCGGGGAAACCTATGTTGAATTCGCCGATGGAATTGGTGACAACTTCGCGGGTGAATGCAAGATTTTTGGATTGCCATACTAATGTTTTAACAGTTGCACTGTCTCGGCGATAAATGAGTTCTGGGCGCCCGATGTGATCATTTAAAACATAATAAAGAATATTGTTTTTTACAAAACCAACAACAGATTCATTCAGCCAAATATAGGTTGTTCCAATGCTGCTACTATTGTTAGTTGTTTCGGCAATCATTTGCCCCGCTTCGTTGTACAAGTAGCGATAACTTTCTGTTGCACCCGTGCCAACACGAATATTTTTACTGACGCGTTGATTGGCATAGTTGTAGGTGTAATTACCAAATGAACCATTATTTTGAGTGAATGACATCATTCTATTCAGGCCATCATAACCATAGGTTTTTTGATTGGTGTTATAACCAATTAGATTACCGTTAGTATTGTAGGCAAAACTGTTGCCACCCACACTGAACAATTTATTGCTGTTTGCATCAATACCATATCCAGTCACTGCAGTTCCTTGTTGGTAACTGGTGCGATTGCCATTGGCATCGTAGGTGTATTGGAAGCTTTTGCTGTCGGTTGTGGAGTTGGCGAACAGCTCCTTTGTAAGGCGATCACTATTGTCATATTGATAAGAATAATTTCCTGCGAGTCCGCCATTTATGCCAGTAATACGGTTCGCTACATCATAACTAAAGGTTTTGGATAACCCTGTTGCTGAAATACTGGTAACTCGGCCGTCCAAATCATAGTTGGTTACGTGTGAAATACTGTTGCCATATGTGAGCACTTTTTGTTTGGGTAATGTTTTGCTTTCTGCAACGACTAACCAAGCGCCGCTGACGTAAGCTTCAACTTTATTCACATCACTATTAACATCGTAACTGTAACGTAATTGAGTGCCGCCATTATTGGTGCTGATCACTGAAAGGCGATCATAGGTGTCATAACTCAAATTGGTTATATAACTTACGCCGCCAATTGTTTGAGTTTTGCTCGCAAGGTTACCCGTTGATGTGTAGCTGTAACTTGTACTGCCTGAGCTATCACTCACACTGCAAATTCTACCTTTACCATTCGTACACGAATCATAAGTAAAAGTAATATTTTGTGCATTGGCGCCAGTTGAATAAATTGTGGTGGGACGATTCAAACTGTCATATTGATAATAAATTACCGTGCCATCTGCTCGTGTTAAATTATCAATCAAACCTGCGCTGTTGTGGCGAACCACAGACGTTTGCGTATCAGGACTTATATTAGTTGTAAGGTTGAAGCCTTGATCAAAATTATAATGTGTTGATTTATTGCGAGCATCAGTAACTTGTTTTAATCGTTCCAGTTTGTCATAACTGAATTGCACTGTTTCATTTGATGCATTGACTATACTTTTTAACAAACCATCAGCGGTATAGTCCATTGTACTGGTGCGATTTAATGCATCTTTTACCGTTTTTACTTGTAAATTTTCATTATAGGTGTAGCTAAAAAGCTGGCCGTTGTTTCCACGTTCACGAACAAGATTGCCCCCAGTGTCATATTCCAATTTTGAGGAGGAGTTAGACATCATTTGTGGTTCTTGAATATTAACTGGGCCACCAGGTGTATAAATGGTTTTGGTTACCATTTTTAAATAGCCCAGCGATTGCTCCAATAAATTATTCATCTTGTCGTAAGCAAATGTATTGATTTCTTGCAACAATTCGGTCGAACCTGGAATGCGCGAGGTGCTGGTTATTCTTCCTGCAGTATCAAAGTAATAATTCAAGGTACTACCGTTTGGGTATGTAATTAAATCAACTTCACCAAAATAATTATAACGATAGCGAGTGACCATATTGGCTGAAGAATTCACAGTCACTGATATCATGCGTCCGCGTGCATCGTAAATTAAATCATTGGTTTTACCATTCGGGTCTGTTATGCGAAACGGCTTTTCAGAACTTCCCGTGTAACTGTAAGACGTAGTGTGACCAAGTGCATTAACCAAACTGATTAATCTGCCCTGAGCGTCATAATTTAATGTTGTGCTATCGTTGACATCTGTTCGGGAACCATTAATAACGACTGAAGAGGGTAAATTATTGACGTGAAATGAATAGCTGTAGCTGGTTTTCCTTTGCGTACCGAACGCATCTTCCACTGCAAAACTTTTTATACGATTTTTGGCTTCAGCACCATAATATTCATATCGCTCAATTTGTAGTGGTGTTCCGGTTTGATCATTGACGTATTGAGTACAGCTTACGATTGAACAATCAACCTGCGGCGTTGCTCCATCCCACCAGGATTTTTTTAATGGGCGCCCAAACGCATCCCATTCGTATTTTATTGTTACACCATTTGAATATTCGGTTTGCAATATTTCACGCTTGGCATCGTAGTAACTGTAAACCGTTCGGTTACCCCGCCAATCATCTTTAGATTTCACATATTTAATGACGCCGCTGTCCTGTGCAACATCACCGTAACTGTAATTTGCACTGGCAGCTGGGCATGCAGCTTCACTGGATGTTGGCCTGTCAATTTTTTTCAACATTTTTCCATTTAATGCCGAAGTATCATATTGATAGGTTGTAGCAGCCCCCAAGGGATTGGTCACTATCGTAGTGCTACCATCTGCGCTGTGAGCAAATGTACTTTTTTGAATGCCGCCCACTAAGCCGCTGGATACGACACGTGGTGTAGAATCATAAGTAATTTCTTTGTAGTCATTTCCATTTAACCTGACCTTGGTGAGAGTCCTAAAGCCATTAACATTACCATAAACAAAACTGGTGTTGCCGGTATCGCCAGGATAAACAACTGCAGACAAGATGTAGTTTACCCCGTAGAAATCAATATACTCGTGCTGATAGGTAATGGTTCCATCAGGCGTATTGATAGAGGCCAGTCGTGAGCCTGACCAATTGAAAATCAACTGCTGCCCATTCGTATGTGTAATGGAATGAAAACGCGATGTAGTGTTATCAATGTAAGAATAGGTATGGGTTATACCGCTTACATCGGTTTCTGAAATGACACGGCCATCTGCATAAAAGCGTTCAATACTTCCATTACTGCGCGTCACCACAAATTGATTATTGCTGAATACTGCAGTTGCACTTTCGTTGTATGTTGGGACTTGCTCCCACAAATTAGGAGCAACCAATCTGAATTCCTTTCCATCAATACGAAAGGTTTGTTGCAAATTTGTTGAACCACAACCAGAGGTTTTGGTGAAAGCGGGAAGAGAACTAAAACGACAATTTGCTTCCTTAATAAAATCGATGCGCATATCAAAATTGGTTTGCCATCCCAATCCGAGTTGGAATTCAGGCACACCCATTTCAGCTGGATCAAGACTTGTTGCCCTGGGATAACTAATAAAATTGCGAACAATTCTTAAAGGATTTTCGCCAATACCCGACCAATCTGTTTCGACTTCTATTTTATTACCTGATGCAATTGAAACTGGACAGGGTGTGTTTTTCTCATCAGTTTTACCATCACCTGTGCCGCCACCAGAGCCAGAATTTTCAGTATTATAATTAACATCTTGCAATCGATTGTTTGATTCTCGCAGCCAGCTCAAGCTTTCCATAGCTTCCCTAAGTAAATCACTTGCAGATGGGCCAGTGGGCCTTTGTGCTTCAACTATTACTTCTGGAATTTCATAACATACCTGTTCACAGTTACCCGTGTATCCCGGTTCTGTTGGAGCACTGACAGAACCACATTTCATTTCACAATGCTGCTCCGCATTCAGAAATGCAGAAAAAAACAAACCAAAAAACATTAAATATTTCATTGATTGACGATACATACAGAACAACTCTCTAAATATTATTAATAATTTAATCGTGCAGATGATAACTTGATTTGCATGAGTTTTTGTGAATCTTGTGTCTTATCTTTTTCTCCCAGCCAGGTACTCCATCCCATCAAAGGCGGGCTTTTCTTGTTTAACGCTTGTGGTGAAATTTCCGAGCGTTTGATTTGGATGATGATATCAAACTCTTTTTCTATGCCAAGGTATAAGCGTGCAAGTTCTCTGAGTACACGTAAATTTTTTGTACCAGGAGCAAAGCAATGATATTGCTGCCGGGTCAAAGGTCCGAGAAAAATTTGTACTTTTGCCTGAACATACCATCCACGTCGGCCTAACATGCAGGAGCGACCGAGGCAGGAGTTTTGACCCTCGGGTTGTTCTGACCAGGCCAATCGCGTGCGCACATCGTCTATCAAATCCTGCCATTGTCCAACCAGTTCTTTAATGGCAACAGGCACTTTGAAGTAGTCTGAAAGAATTTGTTTTAAACCGTAGGATGTTCGCAAGCTTTGTGAAAAGTATCCACTGTAATACACAATAGTTTCATCGTTGACAGCTTGTCTTTTGGTGAGTTTGCGAGTGCCAAGTCCCACAAGGGATAGAAGTGTTTTGGTGTGTTGATCGGTAAATTGATCATCGCTGGTTGTGCGTAAATTTAATTTCTGCAGTAATTTGGTGGATTCATACTGCAATGGCAAGTGATAACGAATAGACGCTTTATAAAAGAGGGAAATAATTCGGTGATTGAATAAATTAAGAAATCCTTGTAATGCAACATCACGACTTTTTAATCGCTGTAAAATAATTTCGGTGTAATGGTAGGGTAAAACCCCCATGCTACCAGTCAAACCAATAAAGTTAACCAGTACTTCCCAATAAATTTGATTGTCGTCGGTCTTTTGTTGTCGTGTGCGAACAACTTCATTTTCGGGAAAGTGCAAGGTGCTGCTACTGGCAAAACGCAATGACTCGCGGTTGGGCGGAGAATAGTTGCCAACAAAATTAACATTGGCTTTGGGTGCATTCGCCAAATTTGCCGTATTGTGATAAATGAGTGCGCGTTCCAGAATCCGAACGATTTGAATAAATTCAAAATCACCCGGAGACTGCTGCAGCAAATCAACTAAAGCAGAATTTTTTCGCCAGCTCTGGGTGGACATTTCTTTAAATAACCTTCTTTATTTTTCAGTTTGATTAACACACGCGAAAAAGAATTGACGGAACAATAAAGCGCAAAAAAGTGATCCAGAATATTGGCATATAAATATTTACTGGAACCTGTGAGCAATGCATCGTCCAGTACGATTTCAATTTCCATTCCCCGACACATAGTGGTGCGACCGTCTATGGGAAGTGGTGCACTGATTGGTCGTGTATCGACAGACACAATCGAATTGATTAATGCACGGGTAACAGAGGTTTCCTTGAAATCGTACAGCCGTAAAATTTCTTTTAATGCTTCGGTAGCATTATTGCCACCGGTTAATGACAGATGATTTAAATTCAGATGCGAAATCAATCGCCAGCGCGCACCATCACCCAAAATCGGACGAACGGTAACCGATGGTTGTGTCAGGCAGCGAATACTGGAACAGGGTGGCGCACTGTTGGCACATTGCAATCGGGGTTGATCCATTGTGAATGGTAATTTCGCGGGTAAATCACGGTTGCTGCAATGTGTTTTGATCGTCAGCGTTCTATCTTCAGGAACATTGGGATTCAGTTCAAGATCGACCAAACTCAAAAATACATCTGTGCCTTCGTCGCGCTCGTAATTGGATAATTTTGCATGCCGCCTTGCTGCAAACCAGAAAGAATGATTTTCTGAATCCTGATGGCTATGATTCATGCCATAGAGTGGTAAAAAATCGGTTTTTTCTCCTGACGAAGTAGACGCAGTTACTTGATCGATGGAATAGACTTCGAATCCTTTCGGGCGTCGCGCATCCGGCACTATGTGGTATTCGGATCGGGTGTGTGAAAGTTTGATCGGGTCGGTTTTATGTTCAAATAAATTGATGACGGGTGTACAGCCCAAGGCAAAAGTGGCAGCGTTTAAATTGTGTTCCAGTTCGATATCGGCATCTTCCAGATAAATATAAATTTCCAGACAATCAGCAGCATCCTCTTTGATGGCTTTTGCCAAACCGCAAATATCAATAAACATGAATTTTTCAGGGAACACCATAAATTCAGTCAACAATCTGTAACCGACAAATGATGCAGGTGGATAGGGCAGCAGACCTTCGTTGACATTAAAACCGACTGCTTTTATGGAGCCGGCTTCCAGAAATTTGGGTTTGGTATCACCGGCCGCATTCACCACGGCAATTTTTTGTTTGCTGCGCAATAAAAATTCATAGAGTGGATGAATGTGTTGCGTTTGTCCTTTTAAGTAAAAACGAATGCGATCCGGTTTCAACTCAGAAAATTTAATTTCATTGTTAAACGTTTGTAATTTCAATCGCAATACACTGGACGCGTTGCGCATAAATTCTGCGCCGGGCGTCAGGAAAGGCCTGCCCATCAAACTGGCTTCTGCAACTTTGAAGGGAAAAAGCTCGACCTCGTAACCAGTACTGAATCGACACATCTCTCCCTGAAAATAATCTGTATCCAATTCAGTTCGGGCAGGAATATGAAATTTTCCATCCAATTGTTCCGGATCGGCAGCAAACTGCACTATCGACATGGATGGAATAGGGCGCTGATAATGCGGGAAAACAACATTTAACAGAGCATCACTTAATTCAGGAATGTCATCATTTAATTTGTGCTGCAGGCGAGCATTCAAATAAGCAAAGCCTTCAATCAAGCGTGAAACGTGTGGATCTTCCACTGTATCTGCACTGATATTTAAACGTCCGGCAATTTTCGGATTTTCTTTGGCAAATTCAGCACCCAGCTGGCGAATAAATGCCAGCTCTTTTTCGTAGTAACGCAATAATTCATCAGACATGATCAGAAGCTCGAATGTTTACGCTGCGTGATACAGGTTCAAGTATGGAGTCAAACACGACCACTTCCGGAGCCGGGTCAGCATACAAAATGGCATCGATTCGAAAACGCAAAGTGCGATCGCCGTTGCCGTCATTATCCTGATAAGTAACACTGACACTTTTGAATCGGGGTTCATAAGTTCTCAGTAAATTTTCCAGATCCCGAATAAAGGCTTTACGTTTTTCGATATCGGTGGTGTTAACAGTTGCCAGATCGGGCAATCCATAATTTAAAATACAGTTTTCCAGTTGTGGTAAATCTTCCGGTGTCGAAATAATCCGGTAACGAGTATTTAACAAGCTCTCAAGATCGCGTTTGACACTTTCACGCAAATCCCTGACCTGTTGATATTGGTTTTGTTCGCTATCAACATGGGATTTGGGATCAAGGTCAATTAATCTGTCGAGAATCGATGCTCGAATATTTTTTTTCTTTTTATCCGGTTTATTCATATTCCCTCAACTACTTTGTTGGACTTTGCAGAAGTTCGGTAACAAGCTCCAGTTCGGAAACCATTTGATCCACTTGATAGTGAGGAACCAAATGTATAACGCAAAGATATTGTCCTGGTTTACTGGGATGTTCCTTGACACTCACATTACCTTCTTTCAATGGATATCTGGCTTGTTGTTCCCATTCAAGATCGTGTCGACCTGTAGTGTATTTCAGCAACCATCGTTGCAAAAAAGTTTGGCAGTCTTCGGCAGACAAAAACGAACCGATCTTATCACGTATCATCACCTTTATATAATGTGCCACACGAGAAGCACAAAGAACGTGCTGCAACATGGTTGATAATTTGTAATTGGTACTATCGACATTATTATTTTTTCTGACGGGCTTCTGAATACTTTGATTACTGTAAAAAGCGGAAAAAGGTGTGCCGTAGCAATGGCATAAGGGCACCAGCCCCAGCTCGCTGATTTCCCGTTCAAGGCTATCAGTGATCAGAATTTCAGAAGAAGGTTTGATGGCGATGTCAGGTTTATCGGTTTCAAAAAAATCTGTGGATAAATTAGTGACCAATCCGCCGCCGAGTTTATCCCGGGGTACACCACGAATATGACCGAACCAGCCAACATTGGCGAATTCACGAATCAGCACGCAACCAAAAGCGTAACTGGCATTGCCCCACAAATACATATTTTGATCAGGGCTCATGCTTTTTTCGTAAAAAAAGATTCCTTTATAGGAGCCCGGATTTTTTCTGTAAGGTGTTCGCATCAATATGCGTGGCAGGGTTAAACCTAAAAAGCGTGAATCAGGTTTGTCGCGTAATGCACGCCAGCGAACATATTCTGTTTGGGAGAAAATTTCAGCCAGATTGAGTGAGCTTCCCAGAGTTGAAAAATTTTCAATACCGAATAATTCCGGTGAAGCAGATGCAATAAAAGGTGAAAACGAAGCGGCCGCGATTTCAGCCATTCCACTTAAAGCCGCAATATCATCTTGCGGGTGTCTTGCAGAGGGTTTGTGACTGATTTCAAAATCACCAATCAAAACACCATAGGGTTCACCACCGGCAATGCCGTATTCTTCGTTGTAAACTTTGTTGAATAGTTGGCTTTGATCAAACTCGATTGCCCGATCAATATCTTTTGCAACTTCTGCCCAGGTGATATCGAGGATTTTAATTTTAATATTGCGCACGCCTTCCGCTTGCGCAACCAGATGCCAGACACCTCGCCACGAGGCTTCCAGTTTTTGGTAATCGGGATGGTGAATGATGGTATTTAATTGATCGTTAATCAGTTCATCAATTTCAGCAATTGATCTGTCGATTGCACAGTGAATATCGTTTGTGGTTTGCAGCGATTCGACATCGACAAATTCAGTAAGCCAATAAGTTAATGCTTTTTTGGTATTTTTTTCTTTCAGGAAATCAGCAAGCGAAACAATCCATGCTTCTCGTGAATAGAGCGAATCAAATGAGACTTGAGTATATGCCCCTGTATCGTGTTGAAAATTTGTTTGCACTAATTCTTATTCCAAATTGTCAAAAAGCATCATACGCTTTGTTTAATCGTGGTTTCGCCGCAGATGAACCATGAAACAAAAGAGGGGCCAGGCCCCTCTTGATCAAGCGTTATCCCACCTTGGGAATATTGGCGACCAGACGCAAG
>CBFGPN010000154.1:0-9469 GCA_965650675.1 uncultured Cellvibrio sp. | reverse complement strand
CACCGAATTCCGCTGCCAACTTATCCATTTAATAAACAACATTGTTGGATTCCTTTTGAGAACTCGAAAAAAACAGAAGCCAAAAATGTAACGCTTGTTGTTGCACCTGTTCTATCGAAATCTGTTGCTGATATTGTGGTGTCAGAACATGAAACTATCGTTGTAAAAAATAAACAGGAGCCCCAGTCATTTAATAATATCGTGATTCAGGAAATTGCTAATCTTTGTCACAGATCGCCAGCAGAGATTAAACCAACGCATCATTTATCTGTGGATTTGAATCTCGACTCAATCAAAATGATGGGATTAATTAATGAATTAATATCCAGAAGCTCAAAAAGCAGCGTTGAACGCTATAACACTATGGGTATGAATACCATCATTAATAAATCCAAGACGGTGGCTGATCTTGTTGAAATATTTTCGGATCTGGTTGCTGCAGCAGAAAAGCCAGCCGAAGCCGTGGCATCTATTGGCGCAGTTCCATTACTGGATGCTCAAATGGTTTTTCTACCCGCTCATTTTTTAACGAAATCAAGTTCACTTTGTTCTTATGTTGATGTTACAGGCAGTGTTGATCTGGATATTGCGTCAAAAGCCTGGCAAAAACTGACTGAGCGCCACCCTTCATTGCAATTGAGGTTGGATTGGCCGAAAGATATTCACAATACACTTGGAGGTATAAAAGCCGGTTTTGCATCTGACATTGGTAACTTGCGTGTTTCACAACAAGACATCAGTGGATTGGATGTAACCGAACAGGAACAATTCATTAATCGTTATTTTCATGAAAAATTGAACTTCCAATGGTCCATGACTGCCTGGCCGCTACATGAAATTTCGGTTATTAAAAAATCCAACAACCATAGCAGTATTTTCTGGAGTAATGAGCATATTGTTTCAGATGGATTAAGCAACCAGTTGGCATTAAAAGAATTTTTGGAAATTTATACCGCCATGGTAAATGGCACGATATTACCGGATGCACAATATTCAACGAAAGAAGAATACATCAATCTGATTAATACCCTGAATCAATATGTCAATGATGAAGATGGGGTATCCACTTTACTGGAATCCAGTCCGGAGTTGATGCCGTCGAAATATGAATTCAATCCGGAATCCAGAAAAAAAGATATCACTCTGGCGCATTACACCAATATCGAAATACAGTTGTCAAAAGAAAAAACGGCAAAGATGATGAGCTGTTGTGGTAAAACCCGATTTTCGGTGAATAGTTTTCTGGCATCCGCTTTTATTAAAGCAATTGATAAATTACAAAAAATGGAATCGGATTTGTTAATTCAGGTTCCAACCAGTGGGCGTGTCTATCAGGGAATTGATTTTTCTACGACTATAGGTTGTTTTGCACAAAATTTATCATTGGCTATTCCATCTTCCAGTGTGAAGGGCGATGTCAAATCATTGATGGAATACATCCAAAACAAAATTGACAATGATTTAACCAATGGTTTTGACAGGCTGCAAACAAGGGAGCTGCGCAGTGTAATTGAAAGCATACCTTTGGATCACAACAATGAATTGCCAGAATATGCAAAACAAATGCTTCTGGCGAATTTAAAATCCAATTTGTATTTCCCCTACACGGGTAAAACAGGTATTGAATCGCATTATGCCAATTTGGTTGTTGATCATTACCGGGCAGGCACTTCCAATTCACCCGGTGCGATTGATTTTTTACAAGAAATTCATCAGCAGCAACTTCATATTTCTGTCAATTATGATGATTCCTATTTTAGCCAATCGATTATTAATAGTTTGCTTGAAGAGTATTTGCAGCAATTAAATAAGTTGCTGGATGACAATTTGTTGGAAATAAAATCCGTCACAAAAACCCGTGTAACAGAAACAACACAATTATTGCGTAAGTGTTTCGAATCTGTGACTCATAGGCATTTGGAGGATAGTCAGTTATTCCAGGATTTTGAATCAGAGCTGGGTTTGGATTCTCTGGTCAAAATTAAATTGGTGCAGCAATTACCCTTGTATTTCAATATTCCATTGAATAAACGGGAATTGGTGAGATGTAAATCCCTGGCGGAAATGCAAAAGGTGATTGAGCCTGAAGCTGTCGTGGTAAACGAAGACGTTATTGAAAATGAAACTCTTTCATCAACAACAAATTATATTGCGCCAGATGAAAGCTTCAGTATTTCACCGGATATCACCAGTGACGAATTGCCAATTTCATTCATTATCCGTCAGTGTGAAAAAACACCGGATGCAATTGCAGTCACGAATTACAAAGGTCAATCGATTTGTTATGCACAATTGCAATCTGACTCCAACCGTTTGGCACAAATGCTTAAAAAGTCGGGTGTCAAAAAAGGTGATTACGTTGGGTTGATCTCCCATCGTGGCCCTATGATGATCACCGCCATAGTTGCCATTCTAAAGACAGGCGCGGCCTATGTTCCGGTTGATCCTGTTTTCCCTGATGATCGCATTCAATACATTTTGTCCCATGCAAAAATTAAAACCCTGATTACAGAGTCAGTATTAAACAGCAGGATATTTAATTTGTTGCACAGTGATTCAACGCCGCTGAAAAAAGTGGATGTTCGCAATCTGGTGTTTATGGATAATCCGGCCGACGAGATACTGGAAAAATTTTCCAGTCTCAATAAAGAAATAGTAACGGCCAATCAATGGCAGGAATATCCCGATTTACAATTGAATATAAATATTCAACCTGAAGACGACATGGTTGTACTCTTTACCTCGGGATCAACCGGTAATCCCAAAGGTGTGTATTTGCATCATCTGGGTTATGCCAATCGTTTAATGTGGCATCAAAAAATATTCCAATTGCAACCGGGTGAAAAAGTTGCACAAAAAACGTCATGCAGTTTTGATGTTGCGATCTGGGAACATCTATGGCCAATTATGTACGGTGGTACTGTTTGTGCGGTTGAAAAAGATATTGTGTCCAATCCATGGGACTTTGCTGACTGGATGGTGAAAGAAAAAATTGCTGTTGCGCATTTTGTACCTTCCATGTTTGGTGAATTTGTGAATAGCCTTGCTGATGAAAAGTATCGTTTTTCTGATCTTCGCTGGTTAATTTTTTCAGGGGAAGCATTGCCTACCGCCACTATACAACGCTGGATAGATCAATACAGTTTGCAAACAGGTTTGTGCAATCTTTATGGGCCTACAGAAGCTTCTATAGATGTGAGTTATCACTTTATTAACCGACGTCCGCAAGACCATGAACCCATTCCAATTGGTAAAGCGGTAGATAACACAGTTCTTTTTGTTCGTGATGAAAAAGGAAATCGCCTTGCAAAAGACGAGATGGGGGAATTGTGTATTGCGGGTAATCAATTGGCAAAAGGCTATTTATATGAGCCGGAGCTGACTGCAAAATCTTTTGTAATGAATACTTATGCAGGTGTTCCTGGTGACATTATTTATGCAACAGGCGACCTGGCGATTGAACGCGATGGCGGTGTGATTGAATACCACGGTCGCAAAGACAATCAAGTCAAACTACGTGGTTTCCGAATTGAACTGGGTGAAATAGAACATGTGGCAACCAGCCATAAATCAATAGACGAAGCGGCATGCCTAGTGGTGGATGAAAAATTGGTTCTCTGGTATTCCGGAAAATCCCTGACTGAAGCGGAAATAAAATCGCATATAGCAGCAAAATGTCCTGCTTATATGTTGCCGCATCAAATTATTCGTCTGGAAAAATTACCGAAAAATTCCAACGGTAAGCTGGATCGAAAAGTCATTCTGAATTCGTTGCAGGTTGCGGCGACAATAGAATCGGAAAAAAATCCATCTGTGTATTTGCAAACAGGTCCTGCACAACGATGGCTGTTTAATTATTTCGACGATCCTTATGAATGGTGGGGGTTTAGTCGGGTGAATTTGGCAAACGATTTTGCAGAAGATAAATTTATTGATTCGGTCAATAGTTTGATGAAGCATCAGGATGCCCTGTGTACCCAATTTATTAAAATGGATGGTGAAATACTGCAGGAAATACTGACCTCGGTTGAATTTACCGATTTCATCAGATGCGATTTCTCCGGTTTGGATGATGCTGAATACGAAGCGCAATTAACTACTGAAATCAGAAGTGTTGCATCCAGCATTCGTGTTGATCAGTGGCCATTATTTAAATTGGTTCTGGTTAATCGTGACCAGAGTAAAGAGTTGGTGTGGATTGCTCATCATGCTATGTCGGATATGATTTCCGGTTACATAGTGAATCGAGAAGTTTGGAACATTTATAAGGGTGTGTCTGATCCTGGAAAATCTCAAAGCCCCAAATACAGTGATTATGTGCAGGATCTCGTATCCTTGTATAACAACTATGGCGAACAAAGAATTATCGATTTTTGGAAAAAATATGCGTTAAAGAAAAAGTCGATTATTCAGATTGCATATGATCATGAAAAAGGTAAAAACACAGAGGACTCTTATGAAACAATCACTGTGCCCATACCTTCAAAACTAATCAACTATTTGCAAATAGATGGACGTGAATATTTTGATACCAGTTTTTACCATATTTTGTCAGCTGCAGTTTATAAACTCCTCGCTGTGAAATTGCGAAAGAACTGGATTGTAATAAGTCATAAATTGAATGGCCGTCATATCCCCGGATCCAATAAAAGTTATTTTGAATCAGTGGGTGATTTCGCCGTCAATGTGCCTGTTGGGGTGTCGTTAAAGAAAAATGCCAGTTTCAAAGATGTCATCAGGGAGCTGGATACTGAAATGAAAGAATTGCCACTGGGTGGATTAAGTTACGATCTGGTGGGGGATTTATTGCCTGAAGGTTCTTACCCGGACATGCACCTTACCGGTGTTCGCATCAATTATCTGGGCGATGTTTCTACAGCCAATAACGACATGTTAACAAGCGCCCGATTTGCATTACCGGAACAAAAGCGTACCTGCATGATGGAGTTTTTCTTTTATACCAAAGATAAAACTACCTATTTGGAAATAGCCTATTCAAACAATTTTTATACAAAGGATTCCATGCAGTCTGTTGTTGAGCAGTATGTGCAACAACTTGAACTCATGGCTAATGAAGTCATTCCAGAAGCTTTACCTACTAACTAACATTTTTCTATCAGAGGACTTTAAAATGATTAATCAATGGGCGATCAAAGTAATCAGATACCGATTAGCGGTAATTCTGATGAGTATTTTACTCATAATAGGGGTAGGTACTGGTTTAAAAAATCTCTATTTCGAAAGTTCGACCGACATCTGGTTTTTGGAAGATGATCCGGTGTTAATGGATTATAACGACCTTAAGAAACAATTTGGCAGTGATGATTATCTGGTAGTGGGAATAGAGGCCACGACAGGAGATCTGATTAATCAGGAATCACTGCAGGCAATCAAAAAGATATCTGATTTTTTGGAAGAGCATTCGACAGTCAATAAAGTAAGATCATTAAATAAATTTGAATATATTTATTATAATAATGACTTGCTGGATGTTGATCCTGCCATTCCTGATTCAGCAGATTTTAATTTTTCGGAAGCTGAGCTGACAAAAATACGCAACATTCTGCAAAATGAAACCATAGCGCATAACTTGTTGTTTACCAAAGATTTACGTCACTCCATCATTTCTGCACGTGTTGTGATGCCGGAAGAGCACACCTCGGGAAAAAATGCCAAAGTTGAATTGGCGACAGATTTTCATCAATTTGTAAAAGCAGAAGGCCTGGATAAAAACCCTGATTTTAAATTGCATTATTCAGGCTCTTCAATTATCAGTGAGGCTTTCTTCTTTTATTCAACAGTCGATCAGTCAATCAGTTATCCCTTGATGATGTTGTTTATCCTGATATTTCTGTATTTAATTTTTAGAACAGGCATGGGTGTTCTTCTGCCTTTTGGTGTTGTAGTGGTGTCATCAATCGCTGCTTTGGGAGTCATAGGTTTCAGCGGTTGGTCGATCAATATGCTCAACATTATTATTCCCACTATTTTAACCGTTGTTGGATTGGGAAGCAGTGTGCATATTATGATGGGTTTTTATGAATTCAGAAGTCAGGGGCTGGATTCTGCAGCGGCGGCTGAAGCGTCTATCAGAAAATATTTAAAGCCTTGTTTTTTTGCGTTTATTACCACTTTCTTTGGTTTTTTGGCTTTAACTTCAAGCCATCTTGCATTGGTGGTGGAGTTTGGTTTGCAAATGATGGCAGGCTTATTCTTTAGTTTCCTGTTTTCTACCATGACATTGCCTGCAATTCTCAGTTATTCACGCGTTAAAGTAGAAAAGGCGGAAAAAGTAACTCGCACAAGTGTGATCAGCCGTGTTGTACATTCATGGCCACACAAAATTATTGGTGCCCGAAAAGTGATTTTAATTGCAACGGGTTTATTGTTATTACCGTCTTTGTATTTTTTAACGAAAGTGGAAGTTGATACAAATTTCGTGCGTAACTTTAAAGAAGATGCACCCATTCGTAAGGGGCTGGAATATTTTGACCAAACATATAAAGGCGCTTTGTCTTTGGAATTTATGTTGGACTCCGGAAAAGAAGAAGGCATTAAAGACCCAGCTTTCCTGCAACGGGCTTTGGAATTCCAACAATATGTAACCAGCCTGGAAGGTAGCGGAAAAGCAACTTCAGTGATGAATTATCTAATGAAAATAAATCAGGTAATGCATGACGATAATCCGGAATATTTCAAAGTGCCGGAAACACGTAATATGGTAGGCCAATATCTGCTGTTATATTCCAGCTCTGGCCCTGACGAAGATTTGACTGATTTAATGGATTTTTCCGGTCAGCGTATGCGTATCTCGGTATTGTTTGCTGTAGCACCATCCAAAATAACCAAGCAACGTGTAGAAGCAATAGAAGCTTATGCTGCTACGCATTTTCCGGATTTAAATATAAAAACATCCGGACGCGCTGTTTTATTTAACAATATGGACACTTATGTATTACAAGGTTTGTCGTCATCTTTTGCTATCTCTCTATTGTTAATTACCATTTGTTTCTTCGTATTACTCCGATCATTTAAATATGGAATGATGGCTCTGATCCCCAATGTATTGCCTATTATCATGGCCGGTGCAGTGATGGGGTTGTTTGGTATATATCTGGACTTTGCGACCTTGATGATAGCGGCAACTACATTGGGTATTGCGGTTGACGACACCATTCACTTTATGTCCAGTTATGTCAAATATCGAAAAGAAAATTGCGATCATGAAAAGGCGATTGTGCAAACCTTCCGTTCAAATGGTCCGGCAATTATATCCACCAGTATTATTTTAACTATTGGTTTCAGTATGCTGATGTTCAGTAGTTTTGTGCCTAACATCTTTATGGGCGCGATTGGTGTACTGGTAATCCTCTTTGCATTAATCGGGGATCTTGTGTTGTTGCCTGCTCTTATTCCGCCACGTAATTCGATGAAAGAAGAAATTAAATCTGACATATCGAATACAGATAAGGATTTGGTTGTTGGTAATTAATTTGATTAATTAACAATGAAGGAATAAATATGAAACATTTTAATCGTAAATTCATCGTTATGTTTTCAGGGGTCCTGATAGGACTCCTGACACCTGTTTCGCAGGCTAAAGAAATGACAGCTGATGAAATCGTGTATCAGTCTGAAGAAAGATACGATGGGAAAACGCAAATTTCTGAAATCAGTATGTTGTTAATAGATGCTGCAGGAAATAAACGTCTTCGAAAAATGAAATCCTTCCGGCGAGATTTTGGTAATAGCCTTAAGGATCAAAAATCCATTTATTTTTTCGAGTATCCGGAAGATATAAAAGATACCAGCTATATGAATTTTGATTGGGAAGCTGAACACAGGGATGATGATTCATGGTTGTATTTACCTGCAATTAAAAAGGTGAAACGTTTGGCAGCATCCGATAAATCTGATGCTTTTCTTGGCAGTGATTTTTCCTATACAGATATAAAAACCGCTAACCGCCATTATTGGGATTTCTCATTTGTTAAACAGTCGGAAATCGTCGATGGTCATGATTGTTGGGTGTTGGAAGGTGTGCCTAAAAAAGGTGGCGCAGAAAAGGCAAAAAAAGAAACTGGCTACGATAAATTGCATGTTTGGATTAGAAAAGACAATTATGTAAGGGTGCAAGGGAAATTTTGGGTAGTTAAGGGGAAAAAGATCAAGTATTTCAAAGCTTCTGACATAGAAAATATGAATGGAATATGGGTTGCTAAAAGCAATCAAATGTCCACCACAAAAAATGGTCGTACGGAACATACAACTGTTCTGAAAACGACAAACATTCACTATGACAGAGAAATCGAAGACACATTTTTCACCACTCAAAAGATGAATAGAGGTTCGTAATAAAAATAGTTTCTTTGTGAAACTGTATGTGTAGTTAAATTTTTTTGATAAAGGAGTATAGAGATGAATATACAAATGATAAAAAATAAAGTTGTTATTACTTGCTTGACAGGATTTATGATCGTATTTTTTTCAAGTCATTCTTTCGCTGAACAGCTTGCGGCAAATGACATAGTCTACAAAGCAGAAGAAAAATATGATGGTAATACGCAAATTTCAGATTCCAGCATGTTGTTAATCGACGCTGCTGGAAATAAACGATTGCGTAAAATGAAATCTTTTCGCCAGGATTTTGGCGACAATATGAAAGATCAGAAAACGGTTTATTTTTTTGAATATCCGGAAGATATCAAAGATACCAGTTACCTTAATTTTGATTGGCAGAAAGAGGATTTGGATGACGATTCATGGTTGTATTTGCCTGCACTTAAAAAAGTAAAACGTTTGGCTGCGTCAGATAAGTCCGATGCATTTCTTGGTAGTGATTTTACTTACACGGATATCAAAACGGATAAAAGACAGTATTGGGATTACACTTTTTTGAAAGAGTCTGATGTAGTGGATGGGCATGATTGTTGGCTTCTTGAAGGTTTACCTAAAAAAGGAAATGAAGAAAAGGTCAGGAAAGAAACCGGATATAGCAAAGTTCATCTGTGGGTTAGAAAGGACAATTTTGTAAAAGTGCAAGGAACATTCTGGGTTTTAAAAGGCAAGAAAATAAAATATTTCAAGGCAACGGATATAGAAGAAGTCGATGGCATATGGACAGCCAAAACCAACCAGATGTCAACCACAAAACATGGTCGTGTTGAGCATACAACAATTCTTAAGATGGATTCTGTTGTGTATGACAAAGAAGTGGACGAATCGTATTTCACACCACAAAAAATGAAGCGTGGCGTTTAAGGAAAATTTATGAAAAATATTATTGGTTTTGTTTTTTTGATGGTTTCGGTGCCAGCAGTTTTTGCTGACACCGAAGATCGTCCGATAATTGATGTTTCTGATGACGATTTTATGGTCAGTGAAAAATCAACCGGACAAGCAGGTAAAGATCTGTTTCAATTAAGCGGTTTTATTCAGGAAAAAATGGCTTATAGTTATGAAGCAGATG
>CBFGPN010000153.1:0-9529 GCA_965650675.1 uncultured Cellvibrio sp. | reverse complement strand
CCAATAAGGTAAACGCCAAATTAAAACGGCGCAGCATTTCTACCAACCATTGATGTTGCAAACTGGCAGGCAACACAATCAACGCGCGCTCAACTCTTCCACTCATAATTTGTTGATGCAAAATCAAACCAGCTTCAATCGTTTTACCCAATCCAACTTCGTCTGCCAGCAACACTCTGGGCGCATAACGTTGTGCAACCTGATTGGCAATATAAAGTTGATGGGGAAGCAATTGCACACGCGGACCCGCCAAACCTGCAATCGCCGATTGGCGATGTTGGTTTTGTAATGACAACGTAAGATAACGCAAATAAAAATGTTCGTGTTTATCGATTTGCCCCGCAAATAAACGATCACGAGGGGTGCTGAATTGAACAAAACTATCCAGCTCAAACTCTGGAAATACCAACTCCTGATTGTCTTTGGTGAATCCCGTGTAAACCAGGCAGCCCGTTTGCTCTACAACTTTGGTCAGCTTTACTTTGGTTCCGTTTTGATGTCTGACCTGATCGCCTACTTCATATTTCACACGGCTTACGGGTGCATTATCCATGGCATAGGTTCTGCGCTCCCCTGCAGCTGGAAAGCTCAAGGTTAAACGACGATTTGCCATATCCAGAACAATTCCCAATCCCAAATCGGCTTCAGATTCACTGATCCAGCGCTGTCCAATTACATATTGCGTTTTAGTCACAAAGCATCCTCAAGGAAACCACTTATAAAAGGGGGGCGCATGATAAAAGGTTTTGGGGGCTATATCCATTTGTTGCCATATCCATTTGCTAAAAGAGCAGCCGGATTTCAATTCAAATCAACAGGAAAAGTTTGACTAACGCTTTAATCATATAAATCCATGCTTTAGAATCCGCCAGTCATTGCAAACTGGAATTATTATGTACAAGCCCTCTTTGGAAACTTCAGACAAACAAGCTCTTGAAGATTTAATCAAACCCTATCCATTTTTAACCCTGACAAATAGCAAAACACACTATCCCGATTCGCCGGGAACAGGTTTGCCACTATTGCGGGTAGATACCGAATTATGCAGCGCTGTTATTTCACTGCAAGGTGCACATTTGTTGGAGTTTGCACCCAAAGGCGGGGAATCACTGTTATGGGTAAGTCCAAATTGTGATTTTACGCCAGGAGTTGCTTTGCGGGGCGGAGTTCCTTTGTGTATGCCATGGTTTGGTCCTCATCCGAAAGATCCACAAAAACCCAAGCACGGTTTCGCACGCAACCAACTCTGGCAATTGGGTGAAACACATTTAATGAACGATGGATCAGTTGAGTTGGAATTTTTATTCGTCAGCGAAGCCAACGATGCTTTTCCCTATGATTTTTCCGCTGAATTACGTTTGATTTTAGGCCACTCCGCCAGTATGGAGTTAACCGTAAACAATACCGATTCCGAAGCATTTCATTTTAGCTGGGCGATGCACAATTATTATCGGGTCGCCAATTTGAACAAAACAAAAGTGCTGGGATTGGACAATAAAAAATACAAAGATAATCTCGAAGGTCTTGTTGAAAAAAACCAACAAGGTGATCTGACATTTACGACTGCAGTTGATCGTGTATTTCCTGACATCAGTGAACCTGTCAGTATTGATCCAGGCAATGGGCACCTCATCAATATTACCCATGAGAATTGCCCCAGTGTAGTTGTCTGGAATCCGGGCAGTGAAGCTGCAGCCAAAATTGCTGACATAGGTGCAGGACAAGACGCTTTTTATATTTGTGTAGAACGAGGCGCGATTATGCAGGAAGCCTGGTATTTATTGGCCGGTTCCAGCGCTACCGCCAAAATGTGTTTCGATCAGAATTGAATAATGTGACGCGGCTTTGATTAATCATTCCAAAAAATGGAATTTCATTGTTATGATGCGGTACCCGAAAGCTCAGGGTATTTCTTAAATCCGTTATTTACACAAATTCAGGGGAGTTAAAAAATGTCCAATAATTCTTCTTCAGGATTGGAGCCAAATGTAGCAGGCCTGCTTAGTTATGTGCTTGGATTTATTACAGCATTGATTTTTATTGTGATTGAAAAAGAAAATAAATTTGTCAGATTTCATGCGTTTCAATCGTTATTTTTTTCTATTGCGATAGTTGTGCTCAATATCGTACTGGGTGTTATTTACAGTATTATTCCCTTTCTGGCAATCGTTCACCCCTTGATTAGTCTCGCTATTTTGGGGCTCTGGATTTTCTTGATGGTTAAAGCCTATCAAAATGTTTTGTTTAAACTTCCTGTAATCGGGGATGTAGCAGCAAAACAGGCTGGCGTGTAATCTTTGCAATAAACTGGCTGCTGTGCAGCCAGTTTATTGCTATATAAATAACAGATCAGTCATCGAGTGGCTGAATTGGGAAATCCAGCGCAAACTCTTCCTGAATTTGCACACACCAGCGATTCAATCTTTCACAAGTCAAGTTTTCCTGTTGATCTTCATCGAGAGCCAGACCCACAAATAAACCTGCACCGGGAATTTCTGCTTTGGATGCTTCAAACTCGTACCCTGCTGTTGGCCAATGTCCCACAATTTCAGCGCCATTTTGAATGATCACATCGTGCAACATGCCCATGGCATCCAGAAAGTAATCACCATAACCAAACTGATCACCAAGGCCATAAAGTGCAACCTGTTTGCCCGTGAAATCAACAGCAGAAATATCATCCCAAAATTCTTCCCAATCCGACTGTATCTGGCCAAAATCCCAAGTCGGAATTCCCAGAATAATCTTGTCGTATTTTGCAAAATCCAGTTGGGTTACATCTGCTATATCCTGCACATCAAGATTTTCAGCACCAAAACGTTGTTGAATCCGGTAGGCAATTCGCTCGGTATTACCTTCATCACTTCCAAAAAAAAGACCTATATGGGCCACACACACCTCAAAGACTGAAAAACAGGGCGCGGATTTTCCCAACAAAGCCACTGGCTTGCAAGCATCAGAGAAGTTGGGTTAAAGATTTGATCACTGTTAAGAATGGTTAACTATAATACAAGCTGCATGACTCACCAGAATGAGTCATGCAAACTTTGTCACCTTTTCATTCCCGGACTGGATTTGCTATGAAAAACAACCCGAATTTGCTGTTAATCGATGATGACATTGAGCTTTGTAATCTGCTTGGGGAATACCTCGCAGCAGAAGGATTTCAATATACCCAGGTACACGATGGCCAAGCGGCATTGGACATCACCGGAAAACAACATTTCGATTTGATTATTCTGGATGTGATGCTGCCCCAACGCAGTGGATTTGATGTACTGAAAACCCTGCGCGTCAGCGATCAAACACCGGTGATTATGTTGACCGCAAAAGGTGACACTGTTGATCGTGTAATTGGATTGGAAATTGGGGCTGATGATTATCTGGCAAAACCCTGTGATCCGCGTGAATTGGTTGCCCGCATACGTGCATTGTTACGTCGCACCGCACAACTGCAAAACAATAACTCACCTGAAAAACTCGCTTCTGGAAAAATCATATTGCATCTGGGGACACGCTCGGCATCATGGGATGGGCAGGATGTGAATTTAACCGGCACTGAATTCAGTGTGTTGGAAATTTTGGTCAGACGCGCAGGTCAGGTCATCAGTAAAGATGAAATGACAGAACAGGCGTTGAATCGAAAACTGACACCTTACGATAGAAGTATCGATGTGCATGTCAGCAATATTCGTAAAAAAATTTCCCAAGCGGGATGCCAACGTGAATTGATTATCAATGTACGTGGTGCAGGTTATATGCTAACGCTGGCTGACGCAGAATAATTTATGTTTTCAATGACGCGGTTATCACTCAAAATATTTTTTACATTTTGGCTGATTACTGCAGTCATTATAGTAGGTACCAACATAGTAGTTCACTGGTTTGATATCACCCCTGAAGGTAAAAATCCGCACAGTCCTAACGAAGAACCCGCCAAGCGCTTATTGTTTCAAATTGTTGGCAATGCATTAAATCGCAGCACTGTAGAGTTTACGGAAGATCTGCGTAATATGCCGCGATGGTCTACCCGTTTTATTTTTGTGATTGATAAAAATAATGAAGATCTTCTGCAGCGTCCATTACCACCCGGCGTAATGGTATTGGCTCCTGAACTGACCAGCGAACAGCCTTTTGGCAAAATTCAGGATAGAAATCGTAAAATATATGGCCGTTATATCACGTTGATTGATGGCAATTCCATTCGGGTAATTACCATTTCTTCCGGCAATGAAGACGGCCCTGATCGCGATATTATCTGGGAATTATTTATTGATAACATATGGCCATTACTTCTGGTTTCTATTTTAGTCAGTGGCAGCGCCTGCTTTTTTCTTGCTCGTTATTTCACTTACAGTATCAACACTCTTCAGCGGGCTACCCAACAAATTGCACAGGGAGATTTAAGTGTGCGCATCGGCGAACACTTCGCCGGGAGGAAAGATGAAATTGCAGCACTGGGTCGTGATTTTGACCACATGACCGAGCGGCTGGATCAGGCGATGCAAGAACAAAAACGATTGATAAAAGATGTCTCTCATGAATTACGTACACCACTTGCGCGTTTGCAATTTGCGGTCGAACTTGCACAAAAACGCAGTAATGGTTTGGTGGATACCGAGCTTGCACGCATTAAACAAAATGCTGACTATTTGAATAATATCATTACCGATATTTTAAGTTTGCCAGTACAAGGGCAAAAATTCGAACTGGATGATGTTACAGATCTGGTCAGTTTAGCTTCTACCTTAATTGAAAACTATTCGATTGAAGCCAGTGAAAAAAATGTCAGTATCGAATTTAACTGCAATCTGGAAGAAGCATTGGTGGCCACTCACGGCAATATGTTGCTTGGTGTTTTTGAAAACATTCTGCGCAATGCATTGGCTTACACTGGCGACAACACCAAAATTCAAATCGAATTGTTGCAAATAGATAATCAATTTTCAGTGAGCATTACAGATCAGGGGCCTGGTGTTGATATCACACACCTCGAAAATATTTTTAAACCGTTTTTCCGAACAGATGAAGCCCGTGCACGGGAAACGGGTGGTTATGGTTTGGGCCTTGCGATTGCGCATCGCAGTGTGTTGCTCCATGGAGGCAAGATTTCCGCCGCGAATAATCCGGAAAGAGGATTAACTGTGAATGTGACCTTGCCGCAGTTGATGCTTTAGATCAAAAAAATTAATTGCCTAAAACATTTACTCAGGCACAAATAAAATCGAAGCTGAATTAATGCAATAACGTAAACCTGTTGGTGCCGGACCATCAGTAAATACATGCCCCAAATGACAATCACATTTGCGGCACACTACTTCAGTTCGAATCATGCCATGTGATCTGTCCAGATTTTCTTTGATCGCTGTTTTATTAATCGGGATAAAGAAGCTCGGCCAGCCGCAACCGGCATCAAATTTTGTATCGGACAAAAACAAAGGTTCACCGCAACATTTGCATTGATATTGACCCTGACGAAATTCCTGCCAATAAGCTCCCGTGAAAGGACGTTCAGTTCCCTTTTCACGACAGATACGGTATTCCTCCGGGCTGAGTTTTTCTTTCCAGACGCTTTCATCAATTTGCAGCTTGTCAACCATAGCAACCTACCCTATATTTTTCTTGACAGATCAACCATTTAGGTTCGATTATTCGAGCCTTTCCGATCATCGCTTTTCATAGTTAAGGCAGTTTACTGTAATGAACCTGATTAAGAAATCCGACAAACTCAATGGAGTTTGTTATGACATACGTGGCCCGGTGCTGGAACACGCTTATCGCCTTGAAGAAGAAGGCCACCGCATATTGAAATTAAATATTGGCAACCCTGCCCCTTTTGGTTTCGCCGCACCGGATGAAATTATTCAGGATGTCATACGCAACCTTCCGAATGCTGAAGGTTACACCGCATCAAAAGGCTTGTTTGCTGCGCGCAAAGCCATCATGCATGAGTGCCAACAACTTGAGATCCCGAATGTTGAATTGGAAGATATTTTTCTGGGCAATGGTGCCAGCGAGTTAATTGTAATGGCCATGCAAGCCTTGCTAAATAATGGCGATGAAATTCTGGTACCTGCACCTGATTATCCTCTGTGGACAGCTGCAGTAAATTTGGCTGGTGGTAAAGCTCGCCATTATTTGTGCGATGAACAATCTGACTGGTTTCCCGATCTGGCCGATATCAAAAGCAAAATCACCGACAAAACGCGCGGCATAGTGGTGATTAATCCCAATAATCCAACCGGTTCTGTTTACAGTAAAGATGTTTTGGAAGCATTGGTGCAATTGGCTCGTGATCATAATTTGATTATTTTTGCAGATGAAATTTACAGCAAAATTTTATATGACGATGCCGAGTTTCATCCTATGGGGCGATTGGCACAGGATGTTTTATGTGTGAGTTTTAATGGTTTATCCAAAGCTTATCGTCTTGCAGGTTTCCGTTCCGGCTGGATGGTAATCAGCGGGGCAAAACATCGTGCCCGCAATTATATTGAAGGTTTGGAAATGCTCGCTTCCATGCGTTTGTGTGCCAACGTCCCGGCTATGTATGCAGTACAAACTGCGCTGGGTGGTTACCAAAGTATCAACGAATTGATTGTTCCAGGCGGGCGTTTGCGCGATCAACGCGATGCCGCTATGAAGGCACTGGAATCGATACCCGGTTTGTCTTGTGTCAAACCCAAAGGCGCTTTGTATTTGTTTCCAAAAATTGATTTGACAAAATATCCAATTAAAGACGATCAACAAATGGTGCTGGATTTTTTAATTCAGGAAAAAGTATTGATAGTTCAGGGCACTGCATTTAACTGGCCGGATCGGGATCACTTTCGTGTAGTGTTTTTACCGCGTGAGGATGACTTGAAAAAAGCCATACATAAATTCGGTGATTTTTTATCGCGTTATTCACAATAACCACATGACTCTTGAGGCATGACCGAAAAACCTGATATCAGCAAAGCCGTCGCCCTCTTTTATGATGGCAAACAAGCGCCGCAAATCACCGCGAAAGGTAGCGGCGTGATTGCTGATGAAATTATTGCTATTGCCCAGGCCCATCAGATTCCCTTGTGTGACAATAAAGCGCTGGTTGATTTGTTGGTAACCCTTGAACTCGATCAGGAAATCCCCGAAAACCTTTATACCGCCGTTGCTTATATCATTGCCTTTGCTTACGCTCTTGAAGGCAAAACACCGGATGGTTTTTTTGATTCAAATTAAAATAAATATTATCGAAATCGCTATTATTGCTTTTTTCGAAGAATAAAAAAATGTCGCATTTTTATCTTTTGCTATACTCTGTGCTTTACGAGTTAACCACGATAATTCCCTATGGATATTCCCAGATCCAAACGTCATAGCGAACCGCTGATTTCCGTTCAGGCGTTGAATGCTTGCCGGATATTGGTGATTAATGGAAAGGGAGGATCGGGCAAAACCACCGTCAGTACCAACCTCGCTTCATGGTTTGCTCAAAGGGGAGATACCACTGCTTTAATGGATGCTGATCCACAAGGCTCATCGGAATATTGGGTCAGGCAGCGTTCACCTGATTTACCCGAAATTTATGGATTTAAAATTGATTCAACCTTGCGTACCACTATGAGCTTCCAACTGCGTGCGCCCAAGTCCACCAAGTGGTTAATCACTGATGCTCCACCCGGACTAACCGGATTGGCACTGGATGACATAGTCAGCAACCATGATTTGATTTTGATACCGGTAATGTCATCAGAAATGGACATACGTGCCAGCGCGCGATTTATCGGTGATTTGCTACTCACACAAAATATGCGTCGCAAACGTCGTCCTATAGGTGTAATTGCCAATCGTATTAAACAACAAACCAATTCCTGGGCAAGCTTGCAACGATTTTTGGAAAGCCTGCGCATCCCCTACCCCGCCAAACTTCGCGATACACAAAATTATGTAAAAGCCTACGCAGAAGGCAAAGGCATCATCAACTACACCCAACAAACCCATACCAATGACAACGCCGATTGGAAAATTCTAATCGATTGGATTGAAGCACAAAACCGCGAAAACAAGTGGATTAAATAAATCCACTTCAAAAATACTCATACTCAATCCGCACATCCTGGGGAATACCGCTAGCATCATCCAGATTGGAGCGCCCGTAAAAACGCATCAGGTATTTCCCGTTGGGGTCATAAGCAAGATGGATCGGATCAGCAAAAACAGAAATCCATTTTTTGGCGGGCTGTAACCGAAAATAAATCCAGGAATCGCCATATTCTTTGTTATAAACAGGAGACCAGGAGGGCTCAATTTTTTCTACTTCTAACGTCAGGCTGCTTAATTTTGTGGGTAACGCAAATTCAAATTTTAAAATTTTACCTTTTAAGAGATCGTCCCACTTCAATTGAATATATGAATCAAATCCGGCATCAATTACCATCCCGGCATGTTCAAGAATAATTTTTTGACGAGGGCCATTGTTATCTTTATGGCGCATTACCAGACGGGCTTTTTCAAATTGAACTGAAATAGTTTCATTATCACGAAAATCCTGCATTACAAAAGTGGGCTGGTAAGGCTCACCTTGAAATACCAAAGTTTTGGTTGCAAATTTTTTCCCTTGGGGATCCAGATAATCTACCTGAACTTCACCTGTGTCATTAATGGCAGTATAAGCTTCGCGATATATCACCTGATTGCTATCCAAACTGTACGCAGTACCCGTAGTGACATATTGGGTATCCTGCGCTATAAGCTGACTGCAATTGAGTATTGACAAAAAAATCAACCAACAGAAAATTCTTAATTTGTTAAAACAAGATCCGATGTTAGACATAACGCTTCAACCTCAAAAATACAAACCTGTGTAGGGGCAATAAAAAAAACCACATGGTCGCTATTATAAAAATGATCTGCGGCAATGAACCAGCCCATTCTGCATCAGAAAGCTTAACTCCAGCCAAATAACTTAAAGGTGCCGCAATTGCACCTGAGACAGCAGAAATTAATGGGCGTTCATAAATCCAACGCAAGGAATGATTCAGGGTAATACCCAATAACGCCCAAAGCAGAATTAACCAGACAGGTGGAAATACAGAATGTTGGGGGATTACCAACAAATTAAAGTTTAATAAAATACTATCATGTCCAATTCCCAGGATTGCACTGATCAGCATCGCAATAAGATCATCTTTTCGACAAGTGCTATAAAAAAAATGCCAGCACAAGGCTGGCAGAATAAATAAAATCGCAATAAGGTTTCCACCTGAAATGGCAGCAAACCAGCCCAGCTGAAACAGTGCGATATTAATCCAAAAAAAGTAACGGGGATTTAATGCCATTTTTTATGTCGATATTCCGGTTTTGCCATCAGAATCTGTGCCGTGCCTATAACCCTTTCACGAAAGCCACCCTCACAGTAGCAAAGATAATACTCCCACATACGAATGAAACGTTGATCAAATCCTTGTTTTTTAACTTGGTCCAATATGCTTAAAAAAGATATTTTACAATGAAACAGCGTTTGCGCAAAATCTACGCCTATCTCTAC